>CAZMXH010000095.1:0-10025 GCA_964570165.1 uncultured Actinomycetes bacterium | reverse complement strand
GGCGGGGCGACCCGCGGAGGCTCGTCACGTCACGCAGGCGACTCCTCTTCCAGGTATGCGAGAACCGCGGCGACCCGGCGGCTGATCTTCGGATCCTCGTGCACTCCGAGCTTGAGGAAGATCGAGCTGACGTGCTTCTCGACGGCGGATTCCGACAGGTGCAGCTCCGCGGCCACACCATCGTTGTTCTTGCCCTGGGCCATGACCCGGAGCACATCGAGCTCCCGCCCGGTCAGGTGGCGCAGCGGTGACCTGGCCGCGTTCCCCCTGGACTCGACCAATGCCTCGACCACGCGCGGATCGATGGTCGAACCTCCCGCGGCGACCGTCCGTACGGCCGCCAGCAACTCGTCGAGATCTCCGACCCGTTCCTTGAGCAGGTAGCCCAGACCCGCCGTGCCGTCCCTGAAAAGCTGGAGCGCATAGCTGCCCTCGAGGTACTGCGACAGCGCGACGACGCCGACGCCGGGGAACTCGCGGCGGATGTCGTGGGCGGCCTGGATGCCCTCCGTCGAATGGGTCGGCGGCATCCGGATATCGGTGACCACGACGTCCGGCCGGTGCTCTTCGACGGCCGCCAGCAACTCGGCCGCGTTGCCGGCGGTGGCGACGACATCGACCTGCCCGGTGTCCTCGAGCAGGCTGCGAGTCCCCTCGCGGACGAGGTAGTGGTCGTCCGCGAGCACCATGCGTATCCGGTCAGGCATGCGGGCTAGCCTCCTTCGTCGGCAGCGTGGCCCGCAATGTCGTGCCCTTGCCGCGGCGGCTGTCGACGCGCAACTCGCCGCCGAACGAGCTGAGCCGGTCTCGCAGGCCGACTATGCCCGAGCCCGGCAGGTCCGTCGTGTCGTAGCCTTGCCCGCGGTCAGCCACTTCCAGGGTGAGCAGCCCATTGTCCATGCGAAGCTTGACGCTCGCGCGCTTGGTCTGAGCGTGCTTGACCACGTTGGTGAGACCTTCGGCCACGACGTAGTAGGCGGCTTCTTCGACCGCCTCCGGGAACCGGGCGGACCGCACGTCGGGGGCGACGTCGACCTCCACGTCGATGGGGAGCAGGCCCGCCTTGGTCCGCACCGCGTCCGCCAGACCGCGGTGGGTCAGCACCGGCGGATGGATCCCGCGGCTGAGCTCGCGCAGGTTCTCCAGCATGTTGTGCAGGTCGTCCTGGAGATCGGCGAGCGTGGTCGCCGCCTGCTCAGGGCCGCGAGAAAGCTGGTTGCGCGCCAGGCGGAGCTTGGCGATCGACGCGATGATCTCTTGCTGGACTCCGTCGTGGATGTTCCGCTCGATCCGCCGCCGTTCCTCCGTCTGAGCCTGCAGGATCCGAGTGCGGGACGCGGCTAGCTCCTCGGCTTGCTCGCTGAGCTCAGCAAGGCGCTGCTCCAGTTCCGCGGTGAGGCGGACGTTCCGGACGGCGAGGGCGGCCTGCCGCGCCAGCGACGTCAGCAGAGCCTCGTCCGCCTTGCTCAGCTCGCCGTGCCGCTTCGGGCCGCACTCCAGGAAGCCCACAGTCTCGTCGTGGTCGGTCATGGGGACGACCAGGTCGGCGACGGCCGGCTCGTCCTCGCCCACACCGAGCGTGGCGATGGGACGCTGTCCGCGAGGCGCGTCCGCCGACAACGTCATCCGCGCCCATTCCAGGTCGAGGCCCTCGACCACCGTCTGGACCAGGTTCGAGCCGAGCTGTGCGATGTCGTGAGCGTCCTCCAACGTGTCGCCGACACGGCGCAGGACCTCGGTGCCGACCACCTTCCGTCCGAACACCCACTGCCGCGCCCAGGCTTCGAGCCGGTGGCGGGCAGGGTGGAACGCCACCACCGCTGTCAGGGTGACGAACACCCCCACGCCCAGCGAAATCTCGTGGCCCGCGGCCAGGCCGAGCAACCCGGCCAGGCCCAGGTACGCGAGAGCGATCAGCGTCGAAGCGCCACCGAACAAAATCGAACGGCGCAGCCACAGATCGACGCCGATCACCCGATGGCGCACGAGGGCGACGAAGAGACTCCCCGAGAACAGCGCGATGCCGGGTACCCAGCCACCCAGAAGGATCTCGCTGCGCAGCTCCTGGGGCATGAGATCGGCCTGCTCGAGGGCCCGGAAGGTCACGACGAAGACGGTAAGCAGCAGCGCCGCGCCCAACGGCCACTTGAACCGCAGCCGGTCGGTTCGGGACGCCAGGCGATAGCGGACGGCCATTGCCACCGCGCCCACCAGCCACGGGGCAACCCGCCAGTGGAACGCGGTCGCGGCGACGTCACTCAGCGGCTCGAGCGCGGGCAGATACAGCGGATTCTCCACCTCGGGCCGCGGCCACACCAACGGCGTGAAGAGCAGTACCCGGTGCGACAACGCCAGCAGCAACGGGAGCACGAACGCGAGCGACCACACCGTCCACACCAGGTGGCGTTGGTAGCGATGCTGGTAGCGGTCATCCGGGAACACCGTAAGCAGCGAGGCGATCGACGCCACCGTCGCCATCGTGACGAGGTGGAGGCCCAGCGAGCTAGCGGCCCACACGCCGTCCGGCAGATCGTGGATCAGCCCCAGCGAGTTGTTGCCCGCCGTCTGCAGGGCCAGCAGCGACCCCATCGCGCCCAACCAGCGAGCCACCAGGTGGTTGGGCCGGACGGCGAGGGCGAAGACCCCCACCACATACGTAGGCACGACCGCGCCCCACACCCAGGCATGCGCCGCGGTCGGTCCAAGCGGATGCTCTCGGACGAACGCGAGAACGATGGCGAGGACCACAGCGACCCCGCCTGCCGCCACCAAGGCTCGGTAGGCGTAGTGGGTCACGGCTCCGATAGCCATCGGCTACATGCTAGGCGGAGCGTGAGCAGCTGAGACTACGGAAAGCCGCACCCGGTACTGCGGATCTCCATAGCGGTACACCCGGCGCTGGTTCAGCGCTACCTGTCGGTCGCTGCACCTGCCACCGCGTGCGCGGAGGCACGGACCGGTCCGGTAGTCCCCGAGGGACGTCACGCAGGGAACGGTATGTTCTGCATGTCCCCACATGCTGCGAAGCCGTCGACGCGAACGAGGAAGATGATGACGGAAGAGCTGGCTACGACGCCGGTACCCGCACACTTGTTTGACGGCTACACCGTTCATCGGGCCGCCCTCGCCTACGGTCTCAACGTGTTCGCGTTGCCGCGCCAGGTACTTCTCGCCGGCCCGACTGCTCCGGTGCCCGCTGCCGTCTCCTTCACGCATGGTGTGCCCGAGGCTTCGACCGTTGCGGCTGTGACCTTTGCTCAGGACAGGCGGCTCCGGCGAGCGTTGGTGGAACGCGCTGGGCTGCCAGTGCCCAGGGGTGCGACGTTCAGCTTTCGAAGCAGCGAACGCGCGGCAGAGTGGTCGGCGGAGCTCGAGTTTCCGGTCGTCGTCAAGGAGACCGTGGGCGAGAACCCCGCGAAATCTGTACCGGGCGTCGCTTCCCGGGATGAGCTGGAAGCCGCGTTCCGGACGCTGCGGCGACGGGATCCTATCGACCGGTCGCCAGGATCCAACCCCATGATCGCCGGATACGCCGCAACTCGACTCGGCTATGAGGTGGACGACGAGGGCAACCAGGTCGCGCCCGCGCGAACCCGGTTTCTCGTCGAGAAGCAACCGATCGGCCAGTACGTACGGTTGTTCGCGTGCGGGAACCGGTCGCCCATCGCGGTCCTTCTGGATCCCGGAAGCGGTCAGGGAACGCAGGACGTCTCGGACGAGGTGCACTCGTCGGTCCGGGATGTTGCCCTCAGAGCGATGCGGAGTATCCCGGGACTCGCCGTAGCGTCCGTCGATGTCGTCCTTGATGATCATCGCGTGTCAGCCGACGAACAGCCGTTCAGCGTGGTCGAGGTGTCGGAGCGGATCAGGTCCGAGACGTACGAGGCGGCGGCTACCGGACTGGGCGAACGCCTCGGCGAGGAGTTGCTCGAGTTCCAGGCGGCAACGGCGGGACTCGAGCTCTCCAAGGTCAGCACTAAGGTCAACGTGACTATGCGCATCGCAGGACTACGGGACGCCGGTGGGGTGGTCGCCGGGCTGAGCGATGCCGCCGCCGAGTATGGCGTGGAGGCGACCGTCACCGGCGTCGACGCCTTGGACGAGCACATCGACGCGTCTTGTCAGGGCACGGCGGGGGGTGTCGCGATGCTGGCTGAAGCATTGATGAGCGGGCTCACGCTCGACGAGCGAGCCTCGTGCATCGAGACCCATCACCAGAGCGCCTGAGGTAGCAGTGCAGAACGCGAGTACGACGCCCGCCGACAGCCGTGAGGTGGCCGACCAGCTACTGGTGACCTCTATCAGGGCAATGGAAGTGCGTGAACCGGAGGATGACCAAGGCCCGGCGTTGGCAGTTGCGCATCTTTCAGGCACCGTTGGCGACCGCGAGTTGTCTGTCATCGGACAGGTGCAGCTGCGAACCCCGTTGCACGACTACCACCGCACCGCCGAGTCGTGGGATGTCGTGGAAGGCCTTCTGGCCAAGCTAGTGACCCGCACGATTCCGTTGACCAGCGCCCGCGCGATCAACCGGGCGCTGCGTCCCCTCCTTGCAGAGCTCAAACAGGAGTCCGCGGCCGCTGCTGCCGCCCGGCCTGATACGCCTTCGCCGACCGCGCCCCTGCGCAGGCGGCTCTATCGCAGGTTACGCCGCCTCGGGAGACGCGTGCGTGACGTCATCAAGGGTCGCCGTACCCATCTCGACCCGGACCTGCGACCGGCTCGGCTCGTCGGCGTCCAGGCGGTGCGCGTCGCCCTCCTCGGAGCCGCGGCGAGTCTCCGTGGCGAGGCCGGTGGCAAGGTGCGAGGCGGCTCGTGGCAGCTGGGCGATGTCGACTCGTGCTACGAGCAGTTCTTGGAGCGATTCGGTCGGTACGCCTGTGCGCCGCCGCCGCCGCAGCCCTCGATTGACGGACGCACCGCGAACACTTTCCCGGATGTGGCATACATCGGCCGGTTGCCCAAGGACGGCACGAAGGGCCATCTCCTCGAACGGGAGGCACTGCGATACGGGTTGAGCACGGAGCGGTTCCCCAACGGAGCGTTCGTAGCCACCGACACGGCCGGACGCCGGCTGAACTTTAAGTGGGGACGGTCGCCGATCGCGAGCGGTGTCTCGCTGTCGATCTGTAGCTACAAGGAGGCGACTCGCAGACTTCTCGAGCGGGTTGACGTCCCCGTGCCTCGTGGCCGGGTCTTCGCCGTGGATGAAGTCGACAAGGCTCTCGACTATGCCGACCGGATCGGCTATCCGGTGGTGTGCAAGCCGGTGGCCGGGTTGCGCGGAATCGGGGTCGTCTCGAACATCCGTAGTCGCGACGAACTGGTGCAAGCTCTGGACCTGTACGCCAAGAGCGAGCTAGGCAGCGACGACTTCGTCATTGAGCAGCACATTACGGGGTCGGACTACCGGATCGTGGTGATCGGCGGGCACGTCGTCGCGGCGGTCGTACGGGAGCCGGCGTCAGTGGTTGGTGACGGCATCCACACGATCGCCGATCTGGTCGAGTACAAGAACCGGGTACGGCGACTCAATCCGCACTTGCGCAGCCGCCCGATTAGGTTCTCGGACGCCATGGCTTATCAGCTGGCTCAAGCCGGGCTGACGTACAGCTCTGTCCCAGACCCGGGCCAACGCGTTGTGCTCGCCAACTCGGCGAACCTCTCCCAGGGTGGGGACAGCTTCGAAATCGCGCATGAGCTACACCCGTCGATCAGGGAGACCGCGCTGCGGGCGGTCGAGGCCGTCCCGGGCCTTGGGTTCTGTGGCCTCGACATGTTGATCGAGGATCATCGCAAGCCCGTCGACGAACAGCAGGCAACGGTTATCGAGCTCAATGCGCACGCGGCGATCGGCAGCGCTCAATACCCGATGTGGGGGACGCCGACACCTGTGGCACGACTGTTCTTCGAGGAGTGCGCTCGCGCGTATGGTGTCGAGCTGCCTGACAAACAACTCGATGATTTGTCGCTCAGAATTGTCGTCAGGGGCAAGGTGGTGGGCGTCAACTACCGACGGTGGTTCAAACGACGGGCGGACCACTTCGGGGTGTCGGGAACGATTGAAAACACGGCGCGCAAGGAAGTCACAGCGTTCGTGCACGGACCTGCGGATGCGGTGTCGGCATTGGCCTACCTGGCCATCAATGGACCGAGAAGCTCCGGTCCAACATCGGTCAAGACGACGCACGCAGCCGTCCCTTTCCAGGACACCGGCTTTCGCATCATTCGGTGAGCAATCAGATGTCAGCGATGTGGACGCCGCGAGACCTGGCAGGAGTAACAGGTGGTCAGTGGCACGGACCGCCCGCCAATGCCGAGATCGAGCGTGTGACGTACGTCCTTTCTGGCGATGCTGGTCCTTCGCCGGGTGCGCTCATGGTCCTCACCGATGAGGCCGACTGGCCGAGCCGTCGGCGGACCAGGTCTGGTCAGGCCAAACACGATCCATATCAGGTCGCTCGGATCGCCGCCGAGTTGGGTGCATCGGCAATCATGACCTCGACGCGCCTGACGGATCCGCCGCTGCCGATGTTGCAGGTCGACGATAGCCGACGAGCGTTATGGGATCTTGCGTACGAGGCGCGCCGCCGCTACGCGGGACGGGTCATTGGGATTACAGGAACGGCCGGCAAGAGCACAACGAAGGGCATGCTGCGCCATGTGCTTAGGCACCAGGCAAGTGTGTCGGCGACAATCTCGAACTGGAATACCCTGGACTCCGTGGCAATGACGATGGGGAGCGTCCTGTCGTCGGACCTCGCCGTCATCGAGATCGCGCAATCGGGAATGGCACCGTCGAAAGAAGTGTCGGCCGCGACGTTCGTGCGACCCCATTGTGCGATCATCACGTCGATCGGCATCGGGGAAGTGCACATGTTCCCGACAATTGACGACACTGCCCGGGCAAAGACAGATCTCTTTCGCAATCTGGAACCAGGCGGCATAGCGATCTTCAACCGGGATACAAACCGGGCCGAATACCTTCTCGACGTGGCCCGGAAACATGCCGGACACATACTGACCTTCGGGCAGCATCCCAGTGCGGATGTCCGTCTCATCGAATGGAATCTGAAGGATAAGGGCTGCCTGGTCGACATCGATATGACGGGTGAACGTGTGGAATTCGTGCTCCCAGCACCCGGTCGAGGCATCGCGCTCAATGCATTGGCCACGATTGCGGCATGTCAAGCCATGGGACTCGACTGGAGGCGGGCGATTGAGGACCTCGCGTCGGTACCCGTTGGATCTCGCGTTCTGTCATTCCATCGGGTGCGAGTGCCTGGTGGACGCGCCGTGCTCATCGACGACAGCCACAACGCCACTGAGCTCTCGATGGTTGCAGCATTCGAAGTCCTACAGCGTGTGGGCGATGCGAATGCTCGACGCATAGCGGCACTGGGTCACATCGTAAACCTTTACGACGCGGCAGCGGAAACGCACGCACGGCTCGCGAAGCCCCTAATGGAATGTGGGGTAGACCTAGTTTTCACCACCGGCGAAGGCATGTCAGGTCTCCGATCGCAGCTGCCAGAACGCATGCGCGGGCCGCATCTCGACACCCCGGAAGAACTGGCGGCGGCGGTTCTGGCAGAACTCCGCCCGGGCGATGTCGTTCTCGCGAAAGGCTCGCATCGAGATACGGGTTTCCGTAGAGTCGCGAAGATGATTCGTGCCGGTCGGGCAGGCACGACGAGACAGGACTGAGACGTGGTCAACGACGGTTCGGTACTCACGAAGCTGCGCAGACGCGTGCCCGGTTGGACGTCCAGTCATGCCGGCAGGTTGAACCGATCGGAACCCGCAAAGACCTGGGTTGCTCGAGAACCGCGGGCTGAGTTCGATGTCGTCTTCGTGGGGGACACCTCCTTCGGCGAGAACTACCAGGAGGAACGGGAGCGACGGGGAAAGATCAATGTTCTCAAGGCGCATGGCTATGCGTACTCCCTGGAGGGAGTACGGCCGCTACTCGCTGGGGCGGACCTGGTCGTGGCAAATCTGGAGACGCCGCTAACAACCCGCTCGACGTCGCCGCTCGAAGGGTTACGCCCGTGGTTGCACAGGTCTGATCCGGTCGAGACACCCAAACAGCTGCTAGCTCACAACATCGGGGTAGTCACTCTCGCGAACAACCACTCCGCGGACTACGGCGTTGAGGGCCTGCTCGACACGTTGGATGCGCTCGATGCCCACGGCATTGTAGGCATCGGTGCTGGGCGGAACCTGGAGAGTGCGTCGCAGCCCTTGGCGGTGGAGGCCGTACTGACGAGCGCAGAGGATTCGACCAGCACGTTCCGGATGCGCATCTTCAGCGTCTACCGCGGTGGCAGGAAGTTCGCTGGAGAAATCTACGAGCACGCTGACACCACTCGCCCGGGGTCTGCCCCACTTGACACGGCAGTCCTGGTCGACCGGATACGGGATGCCCGCGCTCGGGACGCCGAGGAACTCATCGTGGTGTGCCCGCACTGGCGACGAGACTACCGATGGCGGTCCAAGACCCAAGCTGAGATTGCGGAGAGCCTAGTCGAGGCTGGCGCCGACCTGATCCTGGGTCACGGCAGCCATAGTGTGCAGCAGATCGAGAAGTTGGCAGGTCGCTGGGTCATCCATGGCATCGGCAACTTCATGTTCAACAGCGGAGGACGCTACAAGTCGACCGGAGCGCCGCCATACGGGCTAGTGGCGAGGCTGACGGTGAGTATTGGACAGCGTTGGCTGCGGCTTTACCCCATCCTCATCAACAATCGTGTGACGAACTTCCAGCCTCGTCCTGTGACGGAGACTGAGTTCCACAAGCTTGTGGATCTGCTTACCGAACGCGCTAATGTGCCTGGGGCATTTCAAAAGGACTTCCACCGAACCCAGGACGAGCGTGGCTGGCACCTCATTACGGAGCTTCCTGGCGCGCCGAAGAGAAGGACAGGTTAACAGCCTATTACCCGCAGGGTATGGTCCACGATGGCCTTGGCCACGTTGCGCGGACGACCCTCGACGGGAAAGTGGTGCGTACTGAAGCCAGGGCCGGAGTTCATCTCACAGACGATGTGATTTGTCGGCGTAGCGGTAGCCGCGAAGTCGCGAGCCAGGATATCGACGCCAGCAGGGTCCAGGCCAGCAATTGCGGACGCGGCCGTCGTCGCCACGCGCAGATAGGATGGATGAACGTCGTCGGTAAGATCGACGCTGTCGCCACCAGTTGATATTCCTGCCTTGCGGTCGATGACGACGATAGCACCGTCCGCTGGAATATCATCCACGGTATAGCCCTGGATGGCTAGCTGACCGATCCGGTTGTCATCTAGTTTGATCGGGAGATTTCGGGTATCAGGGTTCTTTCGTCGCTTGCGATTCTTCGTGTCGATGAGCTGCTGGACAGTATCTCTGCCGTTTCCTACCACCGTAGGTGGCTTGCGACCCGAGACAGCGACGCATGTGTCGCCGACCACAAGAAACCGCGCCTCGACTGCATTCGTAAACTGGCGCTCGACGAGAACCTCATTGCTATGCTCGGTGGCCAACCTGAAGGCGCTGTCAAACTCCGGACCTGGCTTCACGCCGACGGTAACGGCAAGGCCCTTGCGACCATCATTGGGCTTGACCACCACGGGACTCGCCAGGTTCTCGGCATACTTCGCAGCGAGCTCGAGATTATCGGCTTCGAATACTCTGCCTTCGGCAACGGCGACACCAGATTCGCGCAACATCTCAGCGGCGAGCGCCTTTTGCTTGGCTATTCGCACGGCGACGCTACTGGTCGTCGGCGTCTGGGCTCCCGAGAAGCCGTAGCGGGTGCCGTTCACCTCGATGACGAATAGGTTGCGACGCAGCCACTTCGGCTCATAGCCACGTTCGATCAGCTCGATGGCAAGAAGTTGAGCGTTGAGATCGTAATGCCCGAGTGGTACCCGATCGGCGGTCGGAACAACATCATTCAGCCGGTTCAAGATCTTCCACTCGCCTCCTCCGATGCCTCTATCGGCAGAACATACTGCCGCTGGCGAAGGAGCACTTGCGCAACCTGA
>CAZMXH010000094.1:0-10048 GCA_964570165.1 uncultured Actinomycetes bacterium | reverse complement strand
GCCCGCCGGCACTTCACCAGGGGCCAGCTCCTGGTGAAGTGCCGGCGGGCCTACAGAACGTGATCGAACTGACGGGCGGCACCGGTTGCCTAGCTTCACCTTGACGCAAGCTACGAGCTCGATCCTCATCGTCCAGCTCGCCACCCTTCGTCACGCACGCCGAGTTACCGCTGATCGTGCCGTAACAGAACACTCAGATCGCCTACGACGTCAAGACGAGCGAGGCATACCGCGGCCCCGGTCAGCTGCGGACCTTGACGCAGCAGAACCCAGGTTGCGGTGCGAGCTCGGCCTTGGCCCCGCGGGCGTTGAGCCCTTCGATCACCCCGCTGATGAGGGCGAGGTTCATACCGCACACAAGCTCTGTGTGCTCGGCGGCCAGCTGGTCGAAGGGGCAGTTGGCCAGGCAGACCTCGCGGGCCGACCGGCGCGGCTCGTAGCCGTGCCTGCCGAGTACATCCGCCGTCCGCTCGAGGTCGTCGCCGTCGGTCGCTCCGTCCGCGGCCATCAGCCTGCCCTCGTTCGTTGCGGCCTCCCGGACAGCGTCGGCGATGGGGGTCTCATCGCGCCGCGCCCGGTCGATCGCCGTGGCCAGCACGTGGCCGGCCAGGTCGTAGCGGCGCTCCGGTAGTGAGATCGAGAACTGCCGGTTCGAGCGGCGGTAGAGCTTGGCCGGACGTCCCGCGCCGGGCCCGGTCCGGCCAGACAGCCGCCGAAACTCGACATCGAGCAGGCCCTCGTCGGCCAGCCGGTCGAGGTGGAACTTCGCGGTGTGCCGAGGGACGCCCACTGCCGCCGCAGCCTGCTCGCGGTCAACGGCATCGGGCTGCGCGGCGACGTACTCGTAGAGTGCCCGCCGCGTCGGCTCCGCCAGCGTCCCGACGCCAGCCGCCTGCTCGGCGAACTCGTCGCGCACGGCGGTCCACCTTTCTAAAGGAGACAACTCTTGACTAAAGATACCAGCTGCCTCTAGCGTAGAGAGTACTCGCTTTTAGAAAAAGAAGGGAGACCTATCATGACCGGCACACCCACACCGCAGACGTCGGCACCCCCGTCCAGCACATACGACGGCGCTCACCAGGCGTTTCTCCTGCTCCGAACAGGATTCGCCGTCGCACCGGTGCTGTTCGGGCTGGACAAGTTCTTCAACCTGATGGTCGAGTGGGAGCAGTACCTGGCCCCGTGGATCGACAACATCGTGCCTGGCGACGCGGGTCAAGCGATGATGGCGGTCGGCGTGGTGGAGATCCTGGCCGGCATCCTCGTCGCCGTCCGCCCGGCAATCGGCGGCTACGTCGTCGCGGCCTGGCTGCTGGGCATCATCATCAACCTCCTCAGCATGGGCGCGTACTACGACGTCGCGCTGCGCGATTTCGGCCTGCTGATCGCTGCGCTGGCCCTCGCCAGGCTGGCGTCGTCGGCGGCTGCCCGGCGTCCGGCGAGCGGAAGCGCGCAGTGAGCGCGGGGCGAGGCGCCCCGGGCGTCGTCCCGGTGCCAGGGGCCCTCGACCAGGCCGACATCCTGCCGTACCGGTCCCGGGACCCCCCCGCCGGCCCCCCCCGGCCGGGGGGGGCGCCCGCCACGCCCCCCGCGGACCTGCTCGCCGCGCTAGGCGTGCCGGTCGACAGCGACCACCTGGTCGAGACCCCGCGGCGGATGGTGCATGCCTACGCCGAAATGCTGACGGTCGGCGAGTTCGACTTCACCACCTTCGAGAACACCGAGGGGTATGACGAACTGGTCCTGGTCGAGGACATCCCGGTCCGGTCGGTTTGCGAGCACCACATGCTGCCGTTCGTCGGCGTGGCTCACGTCGGCTACCTGCCGGGCGAGCGGATCCTGGGCCTTTCGAAACTGGCCCGCGTCGTCGAGTTCTTCAGCCACCGCACGCAGACCCAGGAACGGCTGACCATGCAGGTCGCCCAGCACCTCCAGGAACGGCTACAGCCCCGCGGAGTCGGCGTCGTGATCGAGGCAGAGCACACCTGCATGAACCAGCGGGGCGTACGCGCGACCGGGAGCCGGACGCTGACGTCCGCGCTGTTCGGCCTGCTCCGCGACAACGCAGCCTCGCGCGCCGAGTTCCTCGGACTGGTGCGCGGACGCAAGGAGGCATGATGAACGGAACCTTCCTCATCGTCGGCGGCGGCCTGGCCGCCGCGAAGGGCGCCGAAGGCCTGCGGGCTGCCGGGTTCAGCGGGGAGATCGTGCTCGTGGGCGCCGAGCGCGAGCGCCCCTACGAGCGTCCGCCGCTGTCGAAGGGCTACCTGGCGGGCTCCGACGAGCGGCAGAGCGTGTTCGCGCATCCACCGGACTGGTACTCCGACAACGGCGTTGACCTGGTACTCGGCTCCGCTGTGACGGCCGTCGACGTGGACGCCCATACGGTCGCCACCGCGGACCGGCAGTTCAGCTACGACAAACTGCTCATCGCCACGGGCGCTGCGCCGCGGCGGCCGCAGTTCGTCCGCGGCGGCGACGCCGTGGGGTACCTGCGGACGATCGAGGACAGCGACCGGATCAAGGCCGCCATGCGGCCGGGCCACCGCATCGTCATCATCGGCGGCGGGTGGATCGGCCTCGAGGTGGCGTCGGCCGCCAGGACAGCCGGGTGCGAGGTGATCGTGCTCGAGGCCCTCGAGCGTCCGCTGCTCCGGGTCCTCGGGCCCGAGGTCGCGGAGGTCTTCGCCGGCTTGCACACGTCTCACGGCGTCGACCTGCGGACGGGCGTGTCGGTCTCCGCCGTGGAGGAGGTCGGCCAGGGGGCAGTCGTGCGTCTGGGCGACGGGTCGTCTGTAGCGGCCGACTTCGTCGTCGTCGGTGTGGGCGCACAGCCCAACACCGCGCTGGCCGAGGCCGCGGGCCTCAAGGTCGACAACGGCATCGTCGTGGACGAGCACCTGCGCGCGTCGCACCCCGACGTGTTCGCGGCCGGGGACGTGGCCAACGCCTACCACCCGCGGCTCGGCAGGCAACTGCGGGTAGAGCACTGGGACAACGCCATCGAGCAGGGGCAGGCCGCCGCCCGCAACATGCTCGGCGCGGGCGAGCCTTACGATCGGCTGCCGTACTTCTTCACCGACCAGTACGACTTCGGCATGGAGTACGTCGGCCACGTCGGCCCGGACGGGTACGACGAGGTCGTGCTCCGCGGGGACGTGGACGGACGCGTCTTCACCGCCTTCTGGGTCCGCGGTGGCGCGGTGGTGGCCGGCATGCACGCCAACGACTGGGACGCCATCGACCCCATCCGGCGGATCGTCGAGGCCGGCACCGTCGACCTCCGTGCGCTTCGCGACACCGAGGTGGCGCTCACCGACCTGGCGGAGTAGCCCTCCGGCCGTACCCGCGGGGAACTGGCCATCCACCGGCAGGAACGCCGGCCAGAGCTCGCAAGACCTCTTGCGGTCCCGCGCTTCGTGAGCGTCGCGACTCACCCGGCAGTGAACCGAACTCGACCACGACCCGTGATCGTGATCGGAGCTATACCGGAACGAGCGGAGACTCGACAGAGAGGTGCTCGCCATGAACGTGCCCCCCGGGACGCGCCGCCTGCTGCGGCCTGCAGCGGCCAGCCTTCCCATCGCCGCGGTGATGCTGCTGGCCGCTGCCAGCCTGCCCGCCGCCACCGACGACGCAACCATCAGCACGTCCGCAGACCAGTCCACCGTCCGAGTGCTGGCCGTCGGAGCGGCCCTGACGGAGAACATGTTCGAGGACCTCGTCTCCGACTTCGAGAGGGCGAGCGGCTACACCGTCGAGGTCACCATGGGCGGGCAGGACATCATGGATCGGGCCAGGCGGTTCGAGGCCGACATAGTGCTGGTCCACCTCGGATTCACGCCGCTGCACGACTTCGTCACCGACGGCCGGGGGCGGTTCCCCGCACCGATCATGTCCAACACCGTCGCCTTCCTCACACCTCCCGGCGACCCCGCCGGCATCACTGAACTGGATGATCCGTTCGACGCGTTCGAGGCCATCGCTGAGACCGAGTCGCCGTTCATCGTGAACAACCTCGGCGAGACCCGCTACATCACGGACACCGTCTACAACGCGGCCGGGCGACCCGACCCGGGTAACTGGTTCATCGACCAGGGCCTCAGCGGGCCGCAAGCGGTGATCGCGGCGTCGCAGCGCGGCGCATACACGATCTGGGGCCTGCACCCGTTCCTGAACCTGCGGGAGATGCGGGATCTCAACCTTCACGCCGTGATCTACAACGACTCGCTGATGCAGCGCATCCTCGCCACCACGGTGGTGAGCCGGCCACCCGGTCGGGTCAACGAGGAGGGCGCGCTCGCGCTTCAGGAGTTCCTCACCGACCCGGCGACCCAGGCAAAGATCCGAGCGTTCCGCATGGAGTTCGACGAGGACGACGACCATCCCGAGATCACCGAGCCCATCTTCTGGCCGGCCGGAAACCAGAACGACAACTGACGGCCGCCTCGCGGCGCGTCCCGTCACGGGGCGGGACGCGGCGCCGAGGCCGACATCGGGCTCCGGCCTACCCCGCGAGTTGCTCGAATGACCACGTAGACCACCCGATTGGGTCCCTGACCAGGGCTACGCACCTGGTCAGGGACCCAATCGGCTGGCACGGCATGCCCGCCCGGCCACGGGACGCCAACTCTGGAAGGAAGCTGTGGCAGCGGGCACGCCAGGTTGGGGCCGGAATGTCAAGGCATCGGCCCGGCCAGATCTCGATGGTGTTCCAGCAGCGTGCGGGCGAGGTCGCGGCCCGCCTCTGACAGCTCTGCGGGCTCAACCACGAATGCGTTCGGCCCGGCCGCGATAAGCAGCAGACCGAGGCGCTGCTCCACCGGCTGCAGCAGGTGGGCACGCAGCTTGACGCTGTCCTCGTCCTCGGCGATCAACTCGGCAGACTCCGCGTACAGCTCGACCGCCCACCGCGAGTCCTGCGGCACGACGACGTCGACCACGTGCAGCTGCCGGTTGGCCTCGATCCGCTCCAGCACGTCCGCAGGGCGCTCGAAGGTCTCGTCCAGCACCTTGAGCTCGCGGATGCCCGACACGAGGTACGTCCGTACGCCGTCGTCCTCGCTGCCGACCACTGCCCCGTCGACCTCCCAGCCCCGCCGGGTATGCACGACCTGGTACGGCTCGATCACCCGCTCGACGACCCCCGGGAGCCATGCCCGCGCGTAAACGATGCTGACCCGCCGCTGCTCGCGCACCGCCTGCCGCAGCTCCCGCGCTCGCTCGCCCAGCCACCGCGGGCCGCCCCGGTCCACACCGTCGAGGATGCTGTTCTCCAGCTTGTCCAGCGCGGCCTCGAGCACGGTGTTGCCGGGCTCTCGCGCGAGCAGGTCGTGACCTGCGCGCGACACAACCGCGAGCTCGCCGAGCGACAGGAACCGCACGCCGACGTCCAGCCCGGTTCGCAGGTCGCGTAGCCGCACGTAGGCGGCGCTGGCGGGATCCGGGTAGTCCTCATCGTCCAGGTACGTGTCGTCGTCGACCGGGCCGGACGCGAACTCGATCAACGGTTCGCGGTAGCCGCCTGCTAGATCGACCGGCGGGTCCGCCACGTAGTACGCCCGGATCTCCTCGCGCAGCTCGTCCTCGTTCGCGCCGAGCTGCGCGGCCAGTTCACGCAGCGGGAGCCCGGCCGGGTGCATGGCGAGGATCGGCATCGCCCGAGCCACCCTGGTGACTCGGCTCACGTACCTCGGCGTGGTCATGCCGCACCCGCCAGCTGCCGTAGCTCGTCGAGCATCTCGGCGCGAACCTCTTCCGGCCCGAGCACTCGGACGCGGGTGCCGAGCCCGTAGATCCGCAACCGGAAGGCGAACCGGTTCGTCACGCGAATCGTCAGAACGGTCCTGTCGCCCTGGACGTCCTCGCTGACCACCGGGCGGATCGCCAGCCGTACCTGCTCGGCGAACTCGGTGCGGGTCTCGACGTTGACATCGACCGGAGGATCGACCTCCCACGTCGCCGGGTCGAGCGTACTGCCCCCGATCTCCTCGGCGGGCTCGGCCGGCATCGCGGTGCCCGGCTTGTCGAACACGACGTTCCGCATCCGGTCGACGACGAAGTGCTTCTCGGCCACCGCGCCATGCTCGCGCCCCACCAGGTACCACCCGGACGGACCGGGGCGCACGACTCGCGGGTGCACGGTACGCGCCCGCCCCTTGTAGAGGAACTGCACGACCCGTCGGCGCGCCGCCGCCTCGAGGCACATTGCCAACTGGACATCGGGCTCGGCCCGGGGAGCGCCGGATCCCGACGTGGGCTCGACTGGCTGCGCCGTCGTCCCGACCGCCTCGGCGAACTCGTCTACGCCGGCGAGCCGACCCGCGCGGGCCAACTCGGCCTGCTCGTCGGGATTGAGCTCCACCCGGAGCCGGATGTCGCGCGGCGCCAGCACATACCGTGCACTGGTTCCCTGGGCGGCAACGTTCCGGATGTCCCAGCCGGACTCGTTCAGGTACTTGATGTCCCTGTTGAGCATCCGCCGCCGCTCGTCCTGGCCACTGGCGCCGTACTTAGCGACCTCCAGCAGTTGCTCCTGCGTCGCTCCCTGTTTCCCCGCGCCCTCGAGCACGGCCAGCATCCGGACCAGCCGTTCGATCGGACCCAGCTGATCCCGCCCGCCACGAGACACCGGCGCCCCCTTAGCTACAGGCTTTTCGGCTATGCCCCCCATGCCGATCGTGACGCCATACCGGCCGACTGTCCAGATGTTGGTGCAATCCGCCACATCAGTCCCGCGAATCTGGCGACTTCCGCCCTGCTCGTTCGCATACTGATTGCCCAACGACGGATTGACGCAACCACCCGAATGCGGCGGACCAATGAATGCCGCGGGTCTCGCCGGGTAACCAGGCCAGGATGACCCTGCACAGCCTTCACCGGGTGCTGCTGATCGTCGGGGCCAGTGCGCTGGCCGGGGTGCTGATCGCAGGGCTGCTTCTCCCCGTCGCCGGCGGTTTGGGACTGGGCGCCCGCGAGGGTGCGCAGACCTTCAGGGAGATGCCGGCCAACCTGAAGATCACACCACCGAATGAGCGCTCGCGCATGACCGACAGCGACGGCAACACGCTCGCCGTCTTCTACGAGGAGAACCGCATACCCGTGGATCTGGACGATGTCGCGCCGGTGATGCGAAAGGCCGTCCTCGCGATCGAGGACCACCGCTTCTACGAGCGCGGGCCGATCGATTTCCAGGGCACCGCTCGGGCGTTGGCGCAGAACCTCGAGGCGGGCGACACGGTAGCGGGTGGGTCAACGCTCACCCAGCAGTACGTCAAGCTGCTGCGGCTCGACCAGGCCGACAACGCGGACGAACGCGACGACGCGCTCGCCACCTCCGGCCCTGCGGGCTACATGCGCAAGCTCCACGAATTGCGACTGGCGATGGCCGCCGAGCGACGGCTGACCAAGGATGAGATCCTCGAGAACTACCTCAACATCGCCAACTTCGGCGGCCCACCCGGCCATGCGAACTACGGTGTGGAGGCGGCCGCCAGATACTACTTCGACACCTCGGCCGAGGACCTCGAACTGCCGGAGGCCGCTCTTCTCGCAGGGCTCATCCAGCGCCCGTCGGAGTACGACCCCACCGCGAACCCCGAGGCCGCGATCGGCCGACGGAACACCGTCCTCACCCGCATGGCCGAGGTCGGGATGATCAGCCAGGAGGCAGCGACCGAGGCACGTCAGAAAGACCTCGAACTGGACATCAACGAGAGCCGCAGCGGATGCGTCGCCTCACAGGCGCCGTGGATCTGCGACTTCGCGATCGAGGAGATCAGCCGGATGGAGGAGCTCGGCGACTCCCCCACCGAACGGCTCGCCCTCGTCCGCACCGGCGGCCTAGAGATCACCACGACGCTGGAGCCGGACGTCCAGGAGGCGGCCGACGACGCCGTGTCCGGCCGGGTCGCGCCAACCGACGGCGCGGTAGGGACGATGGCCATGGTCGAGCCCGGCACGGGACGCATCGTGGCGCTGGCCAACTCCCGGGAGTACGGCTTGGAAGGCGACGGCCGCACGATGATCAACTACGCTGTCGACAAGGCGATGGGCAGCTCAAACGGCATCCAGGCGGGATCGGCGTTCAAGCCGTTCGTGCTCGCTGCCGCGATCGACCAGGGCATGGAGCCCGACCTCGAGATTGAGGCCCCGGACCAGATCGACATGTCGGGCGAGTGGTTCGAAGCCTGCCAGGACGGCCAGAGCCGGGTCCGGGACATGGACTACCAGCCGCAGAACTCCACGCAGGGCGGGGAGATCACGATGCGAGAGGCGACCGAGTGGTCGACCAACACCTATTTCGTCCAGCTCCTGCAGCGCACCGGCATTTGCCGGCCCGCTCAGATCGCCCAGGAGTCGGGGGTGTGGAAGCAGGTGCCGCACACCGCCGAGCCGCAGCCCCTCGATCAGGTCCCGTCCTTCGCTCTCGGTTCGAACACCGTCTCCCCGCTGGGGATGGCGGAGGCGTTCGCGATGTTCGCCAACAGCGGCGAGCACTGCGAGTCGTTCGCCATCGAGGAAGTGCGGGATCGTTCCGGCGACACGCTCGTTGAGCGCGACCCGCAGTGCGACCGGGTACTCGATGAGGAGGTCGCCGACACCGTGACCGACCTGCTACGGGGTGTGATCGAGTCGGACGGAGCGACCGGCTCCGCGATGCAGCTCGACGACGGACGGCCAGCCGCGGGTAAGACCGGCACCACGAACGAGAGCGTGGCGGTCTGGTTCGTGGGCTACACGCCGCAACTCGCGGCCGCAGCCGCCGTCGCCGACCTCGAGGCGCCACAGGAAACGCTGGATGGCAGGACGTACAACGGCGAGCACGTACCACAGGCATTCGGCGGCAACCTACCCGGGCCGATGTGGCGCGAGGCGATGGACGAAGCGCTCGAGGACGAGCCGCGCGAAGACTTCCCTTCGCCCTGAGCCTCACCGCGTGCCTCACCCCTGATCGTCAGTTCTCCTGCGGGCCTTGGTCATTGTCAAATATCGTGACTACTAGCCAGACTCGCAGAGCTGAAGTGGGTGACGTGCCATGTCCGGCTTGGTTCCCGCGCAGGTAGACGTTGGACAGACCTTCGATGACGCGATCCAGGCGATCGTCGACTTCGTCCCCCAGCTGCTGTTGTTCCTTCTCATTCTGGTCATCGGCTGGTTCATCGCGCGGCTGCTTCGCACGCTTGTCCGGAAGATCCTGCAGCGCCTGCGGTTTGACCAGACGGTACAGCGCGGCGGCCTCGGCCGGGCCCTTGAGAACACCCGATACGACGCCTCCGGCCTGCTTTCTGACATCGTCTACTACGCCCTGTTGCTGATCGTCTTGTGGATTGCGTTCGGTGTCTTTGGCGACAACCCGGTCAGTGACCTGCTCGACAGCATCATCCGCTGGTTGCCTCAGCTGTTCGTAGCGATCATCATCGTCGTCATCGCGGCGGCGATCGCACGGGTCGTGCGGGACCTGCTCGGCGGCGTCCTGAGCGGGCTGTCGTACGGCCCGATGCTCGCGAACATCACATCGTGGTTTATCATCGCGCTCGGCGTGATCGCGGCTCTCAACCAGGTGGGTGTCGCGACCACCGTCACAACACCCATCCTGATCGCGGCGCTCGCCGCCGCGGTCGGGGTGGTCGTGGTCGGTGTCGGCGGAGGCCTGGTCCGCCCGATGCAGGCCCGCTGGGAGCGCTGGCTCGACCGCGCTGCTGCGGAACGGCCGGCCAGGCGGGAGGCGGCGGGCCCCTCGGCCGAGGCGACCAGGCCCATTGACACCACGGCGGAGCAAGGCCCCTCCTAATCCTCGCGACCTGTCAGGCTCCTGATCCTCACGACCTGTCGGGCTCGGGCCGGACGCCGCTGCAGGCGAGCGACTTGTCCGGCCTGACAAGTCGGTGTCGGGTCGCGTACGAAGACACCAACGCCGCGATCGCGGGAGGGTTGCTCGGCGCGCGGGACGGCGTGGCCGGCATCCCCAGCGAATGGCTCGCGGTGCTGCAGTTCGGTGAGGAGTTCCGTGCCGCTGCCCGTCGGCTCAGCGTCGCTGCCAGTGGGG
>CAZMXH010000093.1:0-10254 GCA_964570165.1 uncultured Actinomycetes bacterium | reverse complement strand
CCTGCTCGTCGGCGCCGTTGGGACGATCGCGGCGAGTGCGAACCTGGTACCCCGGCTAGGCCGTACCGTGTATGACGCGGTGCGGGCCGGCGATCTAGGGAGAGCGGCCGCCGCGCAACGCGAGTTGTTCGACGTGATCCAAGCCTGCCGGGTGGGAATCATGCCCGCCGGGTGGAAGGCCGCGCTCTCCCTTGCTGGTGTCTGCGAGCCAACTCCCGTAGCGCCGGCTCAGCCCCTGAGCGAGGAGCAGCGGTCGGTGCTCGCGTCGCGGCTGAGGGAGCTTGGTGTCCTCTAGGCCCGTGACGAAGCCCGCCCGACTGGGGGAAGGCCCACTATGGGACTCAGCTCGCTCGCGCCTCATGTGGGTCGATCTGCTTGAGAACACGTTGCACGAGTTCGACCCCGCCACGGGCCACGACTTCGCCGTCCGGTTCGAGCTTCCGGTCAGTGCCGTTGCCCTGCAACGAGACGGCGGCGGATACCTTGTTGCCGCTGGTCTCGGTGTGGCGATCTGCGACTGGCCGAGCGGGACGTTCGAGTGGCTCGCGCACGTCGATCAAGGTGTCCGGACGAACGATGGCAAGCCTGACCCGGCCGGCCGGTTCGTGATCGGCACGATGGCCGCCCAGGACCATCCCGGCACAGCAGCCCTCTACCAACTCGACGGCGGCGCGATCCGTCGCATCCTCGACGGTGTCACCATCTCCAACGGCCTCGATTGGAGCCTGGACGGTGAGACGCTCTACTACGTCGACACCCCGACGGAGCGTATCGACGCGTTCGACTACGACGTAACGACGGGACAGATCACCCGCCGACGTACATTTGTGGACCTCCATGGCATACCCGGCCGGCCAGACGGGCTCACCGTCGACTCCGAGGGCGGAGTCTGGGTGGCCATGGCACGCGGAGGTGCCGCCGTCCGCCGCTTCACCCCCGACGGGAGGGCGGACCAGGTGATCTCGCTCCCGGTGCCCAACCCAACCAGCGTGACGTTCGGCGGAGACGATCTCGATGATCTGTACGTCACGACATCTCGACTGCGACTCTCTGCCGACGACCTGTCTCGATGGCCCCTGTCCGGCTGCCTGTTTCATGTGGCCGACGTCGGAGTTCGTGGTCGCCCACCTAACCGGTACGGGGCGTGACGGCCGGCGACAGGAGCGCCGGGCCGCGGTGCCGCCGGCGAGCCGACGTTGCGCCGACCGCGAGCGATCAGAGCCCTACTCGTAGAGCGCGGACAGCGCGTCGCCTAGTACTGACCGCAGGTCGTCGCCGAACTTGCCGTCGACGTTGACGAAGAAGAGTCGAACCGTACCCGTCGAGCGGTTGTGCCAGGCATGTGCGGTGCCTCGCTGGACCACGACGTCGCCTGCCGACATCGTGAGCACTGACCCATCGTCGAGCTCGAGATCGACCTCGCCGTCGAGTACCACCCCGTAGTCGATCGTCCGGGTGCGATGCATGGGAGCCACGGCTCCGGGCGGCATGTCGATGACGTGCACGATCGTCCCCCCGGGATCGGGGGAGACCTGCAGCGGTCGCGCCGTTGGCTCCGTGGGCTCGGCGGCGGCTATGGGCGCCGGCGTGTCACCCGTGGCCCAGATCTCATGGAAGGCGGCCCCGTTCTCCAACGATGCGGTGGTCGGCGTCGGCGCGTCGGAGAGCACGACAGAGCGCCCGGCGGAGTCGTGGCCTGTGACGATCCGGCGAGGAGTGGAAAGCGTCATAGCAGCGATCTTGGCCTCTGCCCGGCGGGGCCGCAAGATCGGGCTGACAGATGATCTAGCTGGTGTGACGACCACGGTCACGTTCTTTGGGCTACCTTCGGCAGCAGTGTGAGCGAGCAAAGGTTCGGGAACCGGCGATGCCTGACTATGAGCATACGTCCACTTCCAGGATCGGCACTACCAGCTGAGCGGAGCCAAGCGGGGTCCCCGGCCTGCACATGACATCGAGATCTGGATCGGCGGCTACCGCCAGCCACTGCCTACCCCGTAAGAAGATCGTCGATGAAGGGCTTGATTTACCGGAGCGCCCGGCACGAGTGCTCCAGCGCCTCCTATCTGAGCAGGGTTTTGACATGCGAGCGGTCTGCGCGGGTGGGTCAGGGCCTAAGACTAATAAGACTAAGTGGTGGGCATGAGTCCGAGGGCGGCAAGCAGCGCCGGGACGACCAGCAGCACACCACCGAGCACGACGGGCGCGAGGAGCACGCCAAGGACCGCGAAGCGTCTGCGGACGCGATGCCGCTGCGAGTGAGCGATCGCCAAGACCCCGAAGCCGGCCGCACCGAGCAGGAACAACAAGATGTAGCCGAGGCCCGCGATAGTGACTTGTTCGCTGGCGCCCGTTAGACCGGAAGCCATCCCGGCCGCCTGCGCCACACTGCCCAAGGCGTAGACAAGCCAGTTCATCACGGTGAGCGCAGAGGCGTACTCGGCGTAGGGGCCGCCGGCGAAGTGGCCGGTGCGCTCGTAGACGATGTTGACGAGTGCGAACCCGATACACCACAACGCCATCAGTGCGGCTGTCACGACGATCCCTGAGCCAGGCCGTGTCTGGTCTCGGGCACGATCGTTCGTGGATGCCGCTGCAGGGATCATCTTCCGTCCTCCTCGTCGCGGGACGAGTCGATGCGGTGAACCGAGATCAGCGGAAGCACGAGGTCTCTGATCTTGGCGAGCGGGTCGTGCGGCGCCGTCTGGTCGTCGACTTCAGCTCACGGTATCTAGTCGACCGCCGCACCCGGCCGGAAATCGCTCGCCGGATGAGCCGTCCGCGATACACGGGCCGGAGTAGCCAGCTAGGTTGGCGGGTATCTGCGTACGGAGGCGTGGAGCCTGGGCTGGCTCAATGCGACGACAGACTGACATGGGGTGATGTGCTGTGGATCTTGACGCTATGATTCGGACCGCCGAAGAGCTGGTCGCGCCTGGCAAGGGCATCCTCGCCGCTGACGAGAGCACACCGACCATAACGAAGCGCCTTGCGAGCGTCGGCGTCGAGTCGACCGAAGAGAATCGGCGGGCGTACCGGCAGACCCTGTTCACGACGCCGGGCATCGGCGAGTCCATCAGCGGCGTGATCCTCTTCGACGAGACGATCCGGCAGCGGGCGGACGACGGCACACCGATTCCCGAGGTGCTGCACAAGCAGGGCATGATCCCCGGCATCAAGGTCGACAAGGGGGCGAAGCCGCTCGCGGGGTTCCCGGACGAGGTCGTCACGGAGGGACTTGACGGGCTCCGCGAGCGGTTCAAAGAGTACGTCTCGATGGGTGCCCGCTTCGCGAAGTGGCGCGCGGTCATCCGTATCGGGGACCACCTGCCGACGACCGCGTGCCTCGAGGCGAACGCCCATGCGCTGGCCCGCTATGCGGCGCTGTCTCAGGAAGCCGGCCTGACTCCGATCGTGGAGCCCGAGACGCTGATGGACGGCACGCATAGCCTCGAGCGCTGCGCGGAGGTCACGGTCGCGATGCTTCGGTCGATGTACCAGCAGCTTGCCGTCTACCGGGTCGCCCTGGAGGCGACCCTGCTCAAGCCGAACATGGTCGTGCCAGGAAAGGACAGCGGCGTCCAGGTCAGCGATGACGAGATCGCGGATGCGACTATCACCGCCATGAGCCAGGCGGTGCCGCCGGCGGTGCCGGGGATCGTGTTCCTGTCCGGAGGCATGTCCCCCGAGCAAGCCACGGCTCGCCTGGATGCGATGAACAAGCGTGGACCCCAGCCGTGGCAACTGGGCTTCTCCTTCGCCCGCGCTCTGCAGGGGCCAGTGATGAGCACCTGGGCCCTCCACGAAGCAAACCGCGACTAGGCGCAGGACGTCAAACTCCACCGAGCGCTGCTCACCTCGGCGGCCCGGCGCGGCCAGTACAGCCGCGACATGGAGCGCGCCGCCTGAGGCTTGCGGCCGAGACCGTCGCCGCCGTGTCGCGAATTTCCGGCTCGGCCGTTCGATGCGTCGGTGGGAGGGCGGTGTGACCTACAGCAGCAGCCTGCGGCGCGACGGCGTCAGGGTGCGACGGCACCCTTGCGGGGGTCGCCCGCCGGAACCGGTTCAACGACCACGAAGTCGGACGGCTTGGCGGTCAGCTCGTCCAATCGTGCGTTGGCCCGGCTGAGCGCCGGGCCCTCGGAATGGGCACGCAAGGCTTCCGCGCTGGCCCACTGCTCCACGAACACGAAGCGGTCGTCCGCCTCGTGCAGGGCGTAGAGCTCGCAGCCGTCCTCTTGATGCACCGCGGCGACCGTCTCGCGCAGGACCGAACGGACCTCGTCGCGCTTCTCGGGTCGGGGCCACACCGTGGCTATGACTACCGGCATCGATGGTTCCTCCTTGCGAATGTGGTTGCTAGGACGCGAACGCCGTACTGAGGGCAGGGGCGACATCCCGATGGTGGCGGATACGGAACATCCTGCCGCCTCCGGCCGCGGCGAGATCACGGCCGAGGTCGGTGTCGCACTCGCCGGTGACGTCCAGGAGTACGTCGAGCCGGGGCAGCCGGGCGGCCGTAGGCCGCGGGTCGGGACCGGCGTTGTGGACGCAGTCGGACAGCAGCACGACCCGGGCGTCGCGAGCAGGTGCGCGGGCCAACTCCCGTGCGGCCACCTGAAGCGGAAACTCGACGTTGGTCAGCCCGCGGGCGGGCATGCTGGCCAGCTGGTCGACAAGCTCTTGTGGCCGGACAGGTCCGCCCAGCTTGAGCAGCACCGCGGCATCCGACCAGAACGCCACGACGGCCAGGTCGTTGCGGGCCAGTCCTGCGGCCAGCGCCCCTACGGTGGCGGCGGCGGTCCGGATGCGTTCGCCGCGCATGGATCCCGACACGTCGACGGCGAGCACCACCGAGCGGCGGGTGCGTACGCGCTCGCGGACCACGATGTCCTCGTCGTCGGGAACGGGCCGCTCGGCCAGGACCTCCAGCGTCCGGTCCAGGTCGATGTCGTCGGAGGCGCCCCGGTACGGAACGCTGGCGAGATCGCCGGTGCCCCTGCGGGACGTGGCGTCGTAGCGGGGTCGGGCGAGCGTGAGCCGCGCGGCGATCTGCCGGGCTCGCTCCCGGGCGGCAGGGTCGGACCCGCCACCATCGCCGGTGGCCTGGATGAGTTGCGCCTCCTCGTCGGTGAACCCGCCGGTGCCACCCGGGGGCGCCGCCTGTGGGGCCCGGCCGCCGCGGACGGGCCGCAACCGCAGCGGCGCGCCGCCACCGGACGCGCTCGGTTCCGCCTCGAACAGGGTCGGCTCCTCGCTCAGCGCCTTCGGGCGTCGGTTGAGCGGGCGCGCCCGGTTCCGGCGAGCACGGCGGCGCACCGGGGAGTCGGCCGCCACTTCTCTTCAACCCGGGGGCGCAGCGGCGTCGGCCAGGACGAACTGGTCCTCCCAGATCTCACGAAGGACCTGCTCGGGCGTGGTGTCGGCGGCCTCGTCGAGGTGGATGCGACCGGACAGGGCGACGATCATCGCATCGAGGACCAGCTGCGGGTACCGGTCGTCGCCAGGCGCATCGATGCCGCGGAGGCTCGCCAGTTCGCACCCCACGAGTACACAGTCGATGGCTCCGCGGACGCTGCTTCCCTGCCGGACGTCGGGATGCTTCCGGGTCGCACGGGTCACCGCCACCGCATGCTCGGTCAGGCGCTCGGCCAACTCGCCTTCGGCGCCGGTCCGGAGCCCGACGATGGCCCGCTCGGCCGCAGCGTCCTGGTAGCCGACAGCGAGACGGTTGAACCGGTCGTGAATGCTCGTCGACAGCCGGGTCGTTCCGACGTTGTCGTACGGGTTCATGGAGGCGATCAGACGGAACGTCGGCTGCGCGGAGATCGTGCCGACCCGCGGGACCGCTATGGCACGGTCGGCCATGGCCGTGAGCAGCGTGTTCAGCGTGTCCTCCGGCGCGCGGTTGAACTCCTCGATGTAGAGGAAGCCGCCGGAGGTCATCGCCTCCACCAGCGGGCCCGGGACGAAGTTCTCGGCGCTGTAGTCCTCGCGCAGCACGCGGGCGGGATTATGGTGGCCGACCAGCCGTGCCGGGGTGAGGTCGGCGTTGCCTTCGACGAACACCAGGGGGATTCCCCATTCCGCGGTGATCGCCTTGAGGATCGTGGTCTTGCTCGTGCCGGGCGGTCCCTCTAGCACGAGGTCGCGCCCCGCGGCGACCGCTGCGAGGATGAGCTCGAGTTCGCGTTCTCTGCCGATCAGATGTGCCGCGATCCTGCCGCGCACCGCGGCCGCGTCGGGCTCGGTCACTGCTCGTCACCCAGCCGGCGAGCGAAGCCCTCGGGAACGATCACGTCGGCGGGCGAGAGTTGCTCGACCGACGTGCGCCGCAGGGCCATCAGCGCCGAGTCGATCCCTCCGCGCAGGATGTCGAGCACGTTCTCCACGCCGGCCTGGCCCGCGGCCGCGAGCCCCCACAGGTACGCGCGGCCGATCAGCACCGCGCGCGCGCCCAGCGCCAGCGCCTTGACGACATCGCCACCCCTGCGGATACCGCCGTCGAGCAGCACCTCGACCTGGTCGCCGACGGCTTCGGCCACGGCCGGGAGCGCCCGGATCGAGGCGGGCGTGCTGTCCAGATTGTTGCCGCCGTGGTTGGACACCGAGATCGCGGTCGCGCCGATGTCGACAGCGTGGCGGGCATCGTCGACCCGCGTGATTCCCTTGATCATGAAGGGGCCGTCCCACTGGCTACGCAGCCAGCGGATATCGTCCCAGGTCGGTAGCGGTGTCTGCATCCACTGGCCGTAGGCCCCGAAGAACGTTGGGGCCGGCTGGCCGGGGAGTGCCATGTTCGGGACGGTGAGCGCCGGTGGTCGCAGCGTCCGCGCGTACCTGGCGAACCAGCGCCACTTCCGCGGCGGCAGCACCTCGGGCAACCGGCGCACGATGGTCGGAAGATCCGTCTGCTGCGGGATCACCGGGCTTCCCCAGTCGCGGCCGTTCGCGAACGACCAGTCCAGGGTGACGATCAGGCCCGCTGCTCCGGCCCGCTTCGCGCGGTCGAGCCGTTGCAAAATCTCGTCTCGGGTGCCGGCCCAGTACATCTGAAAAAACACCTGCGGGTTGACGGCCACGACGTCCTCGAGCGGCTTGCTTGCGAAGCTGCTCAGACCGATGGCGGTGCCGCGGCTGGCCGCGCCACGCGCGACCGCGACCTCGCCCTCCGGGTGCACGGCCTGCACACCGGTCGGTGAAATGATCACAGGAAGGGCCAGCTGCTGTCCGAGGACGCGGGTGGACAGGTCACGGTCGCCCGGCAGCTCGGCCACGTGCGGCGCGAACCCGATTTCGCTGAACGCCTCGACGTTGTCGCGAAGCGTGACGCCGCGCTCTGAGCCGGCCACCAGCGCCAGGTACACCGACTTCGGCAACCGTCGCTTGGCCCGCCGTTGCGCTTCGGCGACGCTCTCGAACCACTCGTTGCCCATGCCTGATCCTCACGTCGTGTCGTGGCCCGGCGCCTGCAAGATCGCCGTGAGCGCCGGGCCACGCACTGGCGACCATCACTTCTTGTTGGTGAACCCCGCGTCCACAGGCAGCGTCACACCCGTGACATAGCGCGCGTCGTCGGACACCAACCACAGGATCGCATTGGAGATGTCGACCGCCTCGATCATCTCGACCGGCAGCGCGTTCGACATCGCCTCGCCGAGCGTCGGATCGTTCTGGAGCATCTCCTGCATCGCGTCATTGACCACCATCGGCGTGTTCACACCGGTGGGGTGCACGGTGTTCACCCGGATCGAGTGCTGTGCGAGGTTGTTGGCGTACGCCCGCATCAGCCCGACCACGCCGTGCTTGGACGCCGTGTAGCCGAGCCCGCCCAGCGTGCTCCCGGCGATGCCGGTCAGCCCCGCGGTCGAGCTCGTCAGCACGATCGCACCCCCCGCGCCACGCTCGATCATCGAAGGGACAGCGACCTCGACAGTGTGCATCACGCCGGTGAGGTTGATGGCCACGACGTCGTCCCAGGCCGCCGGGTGTTCCTCACCTAGAGCCATCGGCGCGATTCCCGCGTTGGCCAGCACGATGTCCACCGGCCCGAGCTCGGCGACACCGGCGTCGAATGCCGCCTGCAGCGCGGCACGGTCGCGCACGTCGGCCTGCCGCGCCACGATGCGACGGTTCAGAGCCTCGACCTCCTTGACGGTCTGGGCAAGGTCCTCCGGTGTCGCCATCGGGTACGCGACGCTGTCCACCTGGGCGCAGATGTCGACCCCGATGATGTCGGCTCCCTCCTGGGCGAGCCGTACGGCATGGCTGCGGCCCTGGCCACGGGCCACCCCGGTGATGAAGGCCACTTTGCCTTCGAGCTTTCCCATGTCTCCCCTCCCTGTTCGCGAACGTGCTGTGCGTGATGTATGGCTCCGTGCTCAGTACTGCGTATTGCCGGCGTCGACCGTCATGGCCAGCGCGGTGACGTAGCGGGACTCGTCGGAGGCGAGGTAGAGCACCGCGTTGCTGATGTCGATCGGCTCGGTAATCTCGATCGGGAGGCTGTTGGTGAACATCCCGGCCAGCCGCGGGTGCTGCTCGAGCCACCGGCCCATGTCCTCCCCCATGCCGCCCTCGCCCATGGGTGTGGCAACCCCGGTGGGGTGGACGGAGTTGACCCTGATGTTGTGTTCGGCGAGCTCGTGAGCGAACGCGCGCATGATGCCCACGACGCCGTGCTTCGAGGCGACGTACGGGGTAAGGAAGGGCAGCGCCTTCAGTCCGGCCGCGGAGCTGGTGAGGATCATCGACCCGCCGCCTGCCTCGATCAGGTGCGGTGCGGTGAGGTGGACGGTGTTCCACACACCGGTGAGGTTGATGTCGATGGTGTCGCGCCAGATCTCGGGGGTGACCTCGTCCCACGGCCGCATGATGCAGATGCCGGCGTTGGCGACCACGATGTCCAGGTGGCCAAGCTCGGCCACGCCGGTGTCGATGGCCTGCTTCATCGCGTCACGGTCGCGGACGTCGGCTTGCCGCGCCACGATGCGACGGTCCAGCGCCTCCACCTCCTTGACGGTCTGGGCAAGGTCCTCCGGTGTCGCATGGGGATACGGCAGGTTCGCGATCGGTCCGCACAGGTCGATCGCGATGATGTCGGCGCCCTCCTGGGCGAGCCGGACGGCATGGCTGCGGCCCTGGCCGCGCGCTGCTCCGGTGATGAAGGCAACCTTTCCTTCGACACGCCCCATCGCGTGCCTCCTCTCCGAAGTCGGGCCGTCCGGAGGGACGGCTGTGGCTTGATGCCAGCGGCGGGCTCTCGCCGGAGGCTCAGGAGATGCCCAGCCTCCGGTCTGTCGACACTTCGTCGACCGGCTCGTCACGAATTGCGTCTGATGCTGGGATGTGCGGGTTACCCATGACATGCTCCGTGTACAACCCGGTTTGACGCGTGGTCGGTGCCGGCGTCGCTGTGGTTGCCAACACTAATGGCACTGAGTGCCGAAGGAAAGGGGTTGACAGTGGCCAGTCACGGACGCGCCGGTGAGGCGGCGCGGCTGGGGCGGCGACCATCGACTTCCCGCGCCGAGTTGAGCCATGTCGCCCTCCGGTTGTTCGCAGAGCGGGGTTTCGACGAGACGACGATCGACGACATCGTGGCGGCGGCCGGCATCGGACGGCGCACGTTCTTCCGGTACTTCGCGTCCAAGAACGACCTGCCATGGGGCGACTTCGACGCACAACTCGATCGCATGCGCAAGTACCTTGCCGAGTTGCCGGAGAGCATGCCGTTGATGGATGCGCTGCGCGCCTCGGTCGTCGAGTTCAACCGGTTGCCGGAAGAGGAGGTTCCGTACCATCGGGAGCGGATGAGTCTGCTGCTCTCCGTGCCGTCGCTGCTAGCCCACTCAACATTGCGTTACAAAGCGTGGCGGGACGTCGTCGCCGAGTACGCCGCTGCTCGACTCGGGGTCGCCCAGGACAGCCTGGTGCCGCAGACGATCGCGTGGACGCTGCTCGGAGTCGCCCTGTCCGCCTACGAGCAGTGGCTGAAAGACGACGACGCAGATCTGGCGGAACTGATGAGTCGCTCGCTCGACGTGCTGGACCGGGGATTCGACAGCGCCGTTGTCAGCGGGTCGGTCTGAGCGTGGTCTCCTGCATCGTCGGCGACTCCGCTGGAGACTTCGGCGGATCGAGCGGGAAGTGGCAGGCAACCTGATGACCGTTGCCGTCGTCGGTGAGAACCGGCTCCACCGCGGCGCATCGATCCGCCGCCCGTGGGCAGCGGGTGCGGAAACGGCAGCCGCT
>CAZMXH010000092.1:0-10277 GCA_964570165.1 uncultured Actinomycetes bacterium | reverse complement strand
GGTCCGGGTCTACTCGCGAGGCATGAAGCAACGGCTCGGCATCGCGGACGCACTGATCAAGAACCCCGACGTGCTCATCCTGGACGAGCCCACCGTCGGGCTCGACCCGCGCGGTGCCGACCACGTGCTCGAGCTGGTCACGCGGCTGGCCACCGAACGGGGGGTCGCCATCCTGCTGTCATCGCACCTGCTCGGTCAGGTGCAGGCGATCTGCAACAGGATCGGGATCTTCGTCCGCGGCAAGATGGTGGCGTCCGGCACCGTCGACGAGCTGGCGGCCCAGCACGGTGGCCGGATGACCGTCGAGGTGGAGGTCGCCGAGCAGGGCGCCGACCTGCGTCCCGTGCTCGAAGGCGTCCCCGATGTGGTGCAGATCAGCCGGGACGGGGACCGCTGGCTCGTCGGCGTCCAGCACGACGTCCGGCGCGAGCTGGCGACCCGGCTGGCGGCGGCGAACCTCACCGTCGTTCATCTGCGGCAGCGCACCGAGGAGCTCGGGGCGATCTACCGGCGCTACTTCCGGGAGGAGGAAGATGGCAGCTCCGAACACTGAGGCCCGGCAGGACGGTCGGCTCGCCGGCCTACGTCAGCAGGCGGGGCGCCTCGGTGCGCGGGTCAGGCGGCTTCTGAGGCGCCTCCCGGGTGCCGACCGGCTGGTGCCGCGCGCCCGGCTCGCATGGGCTGGGCTGTCCCGGTCCTCCGGGGGCCCGCGGGCCGGCTGGCGAGTCGTCGCCGCGAAGGAGTTCGGCGACAACATCGGGTCCATCCGGTTCGTGATCCTGCTGGTCATCATCGGCCTCGCCTGTGTGGGCGCCGTGGTCACCGCCGCCGGTTCGTTGCGCGACGCCGCCACCGAGGCGAGCCAGACCCCTAGCCCGTTCCTCCTGCTGTTCACCTTCGCGCCCCAGGACCAGACGATCCCGGCGTTCGTGGCGCTGGTCGCGTTCCTGGGCCCGCTGCTCGGAATCGCGTTCGGGTTCGATGCGGTGAACCAGGAGCGTGCGGACGGTACCCTGCCGCGGCTGATCTCGCAGCCGATCTACCGCGACGACGTGGTCAACGGCAAGTTCGTGGCCGGTTTGGCCACGATCGGCGTGACTCTGGTGATCCTCGTCGCCGTGACGTCCGGGGTCGGGATCCTGCGGCTGGGCATCACCCCGTCGGCCGGTGACGCCGTCCGGATGCTGGTCTACCTGGTGATCACGCTCGCCTACATCGGAGTGTGGCTCGCGTTCGCGGTGCTGTGCTCGGTCCTGTTGCGGCGAGCCGCCACCGCCGCACTGGCCGCGATCTCGGCATGGCTGGTGCTGACGCTGTTCGGCAGCTGGCTGGCCGGCGTGATCAGCAACGTGGTGGGTCCCGACGACGCGATAGGCCAGGCACGGCTGGAGTACACGCTGTCGCAGGTGACGCCGTCCGGGCTCTACGACGCGAGCGCCGCCGCGCTGCTCGACCCAAGCGTGCGGTCGGTCGGTCTGCTGTTCGCCGAGCAGCTTGACCGCGCGGTGCCCGGCACGCTGCCGCTCAGCCAGAGCATGCTCGTGGTGTGGCCGCAGCTGACCGCGCTCATCGCAGGGTGTGTGGTGCTGTTCACGGCGGCTTACGTCGCGTTCCTCCGCCAGGAGATCCGCGCCTAAGAGCCACCAAGCCTGCGGCTACAGCGGTTGCACCCTGCCACCGCGCTACCGCGCGTGTTCCCGCAAATAGCTTCCTCATTGCGGTTGTAGCCACCATTAGGAAGCTATTTGCGGGAACACGCGCGGCGGCGGACGGGCGAACGCTCAGCCGGCGTGCCGCGCGTAGTATCGCCTGGCCTTGTCGCGGCTGCCGCACGTGGCCATGCTGCACCAGCGCCGCCGGCCGTTCTTGCTGGTGTCCAGGAACAGCCACCCGCACGTCGGGCACTCCCCGATCCGCTGTAGCGGGCCGTGCGTGAGCAGTTCCACGGCGGAGGCTGCGACTTCCGCGCACAGCGAATCAAGCGCGTCCCGGTGCGGCCATGCCAGCCGGAACGCCTGCGCGCCGGGCTGTAGCTCGGCCTGCCCCAGGGCGCCGGCGTACATGTCGATGAGGTGATCGAGTTCGGCCGGCGGCGGCGGTTCGTCGTGCGCCAGGGGACGGAACACGCGGTACACGACCTCCCGCAGCCACCGGGCAGCCTGGAGCTCGGTCTCCGGAATCACGCCCGTCACCGCGTAGCCGACGGCGGCGGCCCAGGTACGCGCCTCGTCAGCGGTACCGAGCCAGTCCCGCTGCGCGACCGGCCGGGCGTTGACCGTGTTCACGAAGTCGAGGCACAACGCGTTTCCGACGAGTTCGATCGAGGTCATCGCCGTCCATCATCTCATATCTCACCGATCAAAAGAGCTTGACAGGTGCGGCTCGCTCTAGAGAGGATCTTACTGGCAAAACTTATTTCACCGGTAAGGCGGTGACGCCTCGTGCGCTCTCTCGGCCGGTCGTTCAACGGGCTCTGGTTCGCCACCGGTGCCACCAACCTCGGCGACGGCATCGCGTTGTTCGTGTTGCCGCTGCTGGCGCTTGAGGCGGGGGCGTCACCCGGCGGAGTGGCCGCCGTCACGATGGTCCTGACGCTGGCCTGGCCCACCGTCGGCCTCTATGCAGGATGGCTCGTGGATCGGGCCGACCGGCGCGCGCTCATGGCCGCGGTGAACCTGGTCCGGGGCGGCGTGCTCGCCATCGTCACGATGGCCGTGGCCTCGGGCGAGCTGTCGCTGCCGGTGGTGCTCGCGGCCGCCGCGCTGCTTGGCGTCGCCGAGACGCTGGTCGACACCGCCCTGACAGCGACGGTCCCGTTGGTGGCGCGCCCTGAGGACCGCACCCGGGCGAACGCCCGCATCGAGGCGACGATCAACGTGACGAACCAGCTCGCGGGCCCGCCCCTGGCGGGAGCCCTGGCGGGGTTCACCCTCGCCCTGACCACCGGTACCGGCGCCGCCCTGTACACGCTGGCCGTCGCGGGACTCGCGACGATGGCCCTACAAGCGCCACCCGGCCGAGCAGCAGGCGGTGAACGTTTGTCAGGCCTGACCGCCGGGCTCCGCTTCCTCTGGCGGCAGCGCATCGTGCGCACGCTGACGCTGTTCACGGCGGGCATGAACATCGTCTGGGGAGCGGCGCTGGCGCTGCTCGTCGTGTACGCGGTCACCCCCGGGCCGCTCGGGCTCACCGCCGCGCAGTACGGGCTCATGCTCACCGCGATGGCCGGCGGCGGCATCGCGGCAGCGGTACTGGTCGACCCGCTCCGCCGGCGGATCGGCGCCACCCGCCTGCTGATCGCGGACATGGTCGGCACCGTACTGCTCGTCGCTCCCGTCGCCGCCGGCACCGAAGCGTGGCTCGTAACGGGCGGGCTTGTCGCGGCGGGCGCCGGAGCAACCGTGTGGCGGGTCCTCGTTGCCACCGTCCGGCAGAACCTCACACCGCCCGCGCTGCTGGGGCGCGTGTACTCCGCCTCCCGGGTCATCAGCTGGGGCGCACCACCGGTGGGCGCAGGGCTGGCAGGTCTCGGCGCTGAGCTATGGGGGGTCCGCCCGGTGTTCGCCGCCGCCACCGCCGTCGCAGCCGCGATCCTGGTGATGTTCGTGCCCTTCGCCGTCCGGCATGACCTTTCGGCCGCACTCACGTCGAGCGAGCACGGGTCCGGAGTCGGCACGCCCTCCGGCTGAGGCTGGTCCGGCCGGGCTGAGGAGTCACAACCGGACGCACGGCGGCAACGACAACGCCGAAGACGGATCCACCGGGTGCCCGGCCTAGGCGTGCACGCCGGTGCGGCCGGGTCACGCCGGCGTCACGGCCCAGTCACGCGGGCACGTGCTTACTGGCGGCATGCAGATCGCACGGACACCGAGCCGAACCCTCAAGGCTCCAGGAACCCATCAACGATCAGGCGTCCTTCGGGCAGCTACCACGGGTACGGCGGAGGCACGATGAAAGCACTTGTCACCGGAGGTGCCGGCTTCATCGGAGGGCACCTCTCCGAGCGTCTGCTCACGAGCGGACACGAGGTGGTCTGCCTCGACGACCTGTCCACTGGCGGCTATCCGAACATCGCCCATCTGACCGGCCACCCCAACTTCGGCTTCGTCAAGGGCTCGATCCTCGACGAGCGGCTGATGGATGAGTTGGCGGCCTCGTCGGACACGATCTTCCACCTGGCAGCGGCCGTCGGAGTCGAGCTCATCATGACCCGGTCTCTCGACGGGCTTCGCACCAACATCCACGGGACGGAGATCGTGCTGGACTCCGCCCTGCGGCACGGCACTCGCATCCTCGTCGCATCGACCAGCGAGGTGTACGGCAAGAGCCCGGCCGGAGCGCTCAGCGAGGACCAGGACCGCGTTGTCGGCTCGCCACTGACCCGGCGCTGGTCCTATGCGGAGGCGAAGGCGCTGGACGAGACCCTGGCGTTTCTGTTCTGGTCGGACCGCTCCGTCCCTACCGTGATCGTCCGCTTCTTCAACGTGGCCGGCCCACGGCAGAGCGGCCGATACGGGATGGTGATCCCCCGATTCGTCGACCAGGCGCTTCGCCAGGAGCCGCTGACCGTCTACGGCGACGGAACCCAGACCCGGTGCTTCTGCCACGTGCAGGACGTGGTCGATGGCCTCATGGCACTGATCGACCATCCGGGCGCCTACGGCAAGGTCTTCAACCTCGGGCGGCCCGAAGAGGTGTCGATCCGGCACCTCGCCGACCGCGTCATCGCACTGTCCGGATCCAGCAGCACAATCCAGTACGTCCCCTACCACCTCGCGTACGGCGACGGCTTCGAGGACACCATGCGCAGGGTCCCGGACATCTCGCGCGCCCAGGATCTCATCGGGTTCCGTCCAAGACTCGGGCTCGATGACATCATCCGTGGCGTCATCCAAGACCGTCTCTCCCGCGCCGACGTCGTTCCGGCCAGGCGGCCGGCTCGGCCCGTCATGCGGCCGAGCGGAGCGGAGCGTGGAAATGTTGCCTGACGAGTTCCTGGCGAAGCAGCGGCTGCTGGTCGTCACGCCACACGCCGACGACGAGACATACGGCTGCGCGGGCACCATCGCCCGAATCAAGGCGCTGGGGGGCGAGGTCTACGTCGTCCTGGCGACCGCCGGTAACGTGGTCCACTTCGCCGACGACGGCGAGGACCGGAACACCAAGCTGGTCACCAACGATGTGAGGCTGCGCGAGTTCGAGTCGGTGATGCGGCTGCTGAAGGTCGACGACTGGGATCTGATGTTCGCCGATGCCGGCAAGCACCTGACGCTCGACGTCGTGCCGCGCAGAGAACTGGTCCGCCTGCTCGAGGCCGACGGCAAGCTCGCCATCGACCGGATCCGGCCAACGATGGTGATGATTCCGGCGCCGAGCTACAACCAGGACCATGAGGCCCTCTACCGGGCCGGTATCACGGCCACCCGGCCGGGCGTGCCGGGCCAGCGACACGTCGTCCCGCTCGTGCTCGCCTACGACAACACGTCGCTGTTCTGGTCGTTCGGCCAGGAGCGCTTCCACCCGACGTGCTACATCGACATCTCCGACTATCTCGACGTCAAGATCCAGGCGATGCGGCTGCACGCCTCCCAGGTGCGCCCGCCGATCTACCACGGCAGCCCGGAGAGCCTGGAGCTCGCGACCAGGCTCCGCGGACACGAGGTCAGCGTGGAGGCGGCCGAAGGGTTCTCCGTGCTCCGCGCCATGTTCTAGGTGGAGGGCACGATTGCGATGAGCGAGACCACGGTGTCGGTCCACCAGCCGAACTTTCTCCCATGGCTCAAGCTGCTGGACAAGATACTGGCCAGTGACGTGTACATCGCCTACGACACCGCGCAGTACACCAAGACGGAGTACCACGCGAGGCAGAAGGTCAAGACCCACACCGGACCGATCTGGCTCACGGTGCCGCTGCGGCACGTGCGGGACACCCGCCAGCTGATCAAGGACCTCCGCATCGACAACAGCCAGCCCTTCCGGCGGAGGCACCTGAAGGTGCTGCGGATGTCCTACCAGTCCACGCCCTACTTCGACGAGATCTTTCCGCTCATTCAGGACATCTACGCCCGTGATCACGACTACCTGGTCGACCTGAACCTCGAGCTGATCGAAGCATTCTGCTCGTACCTGAACGCCTCGGTGCCGATCGTCCGCGCGAGCACGCTGCCGCATGACGGCGACAAGACCGAGCGGCTGGTTCAGCTGATCCGCGCGGTGGGCGGCTCCGAGCACCTGACGAGCACGATCGGCGGCGATCACCAGGACGTCGACTGGGGGCCATTCCACCGGGCCGGCATCGCACTCCGGTCGCAACAGTTCGAGCATCCTGAGTACGACCAGATAGGCCGCGAGTTCATACCCCACCTGGCCGCCGTCGACATGCTGTTCGCCTGCGGGCCGGCGACGGCTGAGATCCTGGCGAGCCGCCGTCGCCTGGTCCGCGTCGACCCAGCACGACTACACGACGCCAGGCGGGTACAGGTTCGCTGACGATGGAGGCTGCGTTCCTGTTACTCGTGCTCGGAGTCAATATCCTGCTCTGGACTGTGGTCGGCGGACTCCGCCTCACGGCCGAGCGGCTCAAGCCTGGGCCGGCCCGGCTCGTCGGCACTGGCCGGCGACTGTCGGCGGCGGACGTCGCAGTGCTGATCCCCGCGCACAACGAGGCACCCGTCATCGCCGCAACGATCAACTCGGTGATCCGCCTCGTCCGGCCGCAGAACGTCCACGTCGTCGCCGACGGATGCGACGATGCGACCGCCGCGATCGCCCGCTCCTGGAAGGTCCACGTCCTCGAGCTTCGGCCCGGGCGAGGCAAGGCCGGGGGCATCGAGGCGGCCGTCGAACACTTCGACATACCCGACCGGTTCGCCGTGCTGCTCATCGTCGACGCCGACACCGCGCTCGACGAGCACTACCTGGAACGCGGGTTGCCGCTGTTCGACCGACCGGACGTCGTCGCGGTCGCCGGATACGCCAAGTCTGCCTGGCGTCCGCAGGAGCTCTCACCAGGCGGCCGGTTCCTGGTCTCCTACCGAAGCCGGCTCTACGCCGTCATGCAGTGGCTCAAGTACGGGCAGACGTGGTGGTGGACCAACGTCACCGCGATCATTCCCGGCTTCGCCAGCATGTACCGGACGAGCATCCTCGGCGCGATGGACCTCAACCCGCCTGGCCTGGTCATCGAGGACTTCAACATGACCTTCGAGATCCACCGCAAGCGCCTGGGCAAGATCGCCTTCCGGCCCAGTGTCCATGCCACGACCCAGGACCCGGACAACTTTCGCGACTACTACCGGCAGGTGATGCGCTGGCACCTCGGGTTCTGGCAGACCCTCCGCCGGCACGGGCTGTGGCGCAGCGCCTTCTCCGCCGCGCTCGCGCTTTTCCTCGCGGAGGTGCTCGTGGCGAGCATCGGCATCGTCATACTCGGCGGGCTGCTGCTGGCGGTCGGCGCGCTCATCCTGTTCGGCTACGGAACGCTCGCGGTCGGTTGGATCGCAGGGTTGTTCAGCCTGAGCGGCGCCTACCTCACGCTGCCGAACCTGCTGCTGTTCCTGTTCCTTCCCGACTACCTGCTCACATGCGCGACCGCCGTCGCCTTCCGGCGACCGAGCCTGCTCCTGTACGGCCTGGGTTTCCTGGCCCTCCGGCTCGTCGATGCGACCGCGGCGCTGCGGACGATCCCGATGGCATGGCGGACGACGTCCAACGGGATCTGGACCAGCCCGACGAGACGGCCGGTCGGCACCCCTGAGCCGATCGCCATGCCGCCAGGCCTCGCGGCCGAGGAGGCGCTCTCCGACTCCCGCCGCGGCCACGAGGAGAGCAGGCCGTCATGACTCGCCAAGAACCGGCCGGAGCCAGCCGTCGGAACGTCCGGCGGTTCGCCACGGCGGCTGCCGTCGCCGTGGCGGTCGTGGTCGCCGGCCTGGTCGTGGGCTCCGCCCTGTCCTCGCGGGACCGGGCAGGGCCGGTCGAGCCCACGCATGCAGCGGCAGAGCCGAAGCGCATCGGGTACGTGCCCTACTGGGACCAGCGCCGCGGCTTCGACGTCGTGCGGCAGCACCCGGACCTGTTCGACCAGGTGAGTCCCGTGTGGTACTCGCTGCAACGGACGGGCGAGATCGTCCTCGCCGATGCGGAGCACACCACCGTCGATCGCCGCACCGTGCGGTTCATGCAGGCCCGCGGCATCGAAGTCATTCCCACCGTCACCAACCTGAAGGAGGGTGACTGGGCCCCCGGGCTGGTGCAAGACATGCTGCACGACCCCGCGGCGATGCGCACGCATATTGGTGCGCTGGTCGAGCTAGCAGTGGACAACGGCTACGACGGGATCGACATCGACTACGAGCACCTGCGCGCGGAGGACCGCGAGCAGTACTCGGAATTCCTCCGCAAGCTCGGGGACGCGCTGCGCGGCGAAGGCAAGATACTCACCACCGCGGTCCACCCGAAGACCTCCGACGAGGGGGACGACGAGCGCAATCTCGCGCAGGACTTCGCGGCCATCGGCGCCGCGGCGGACCAGGTGCGAGTCATGACCTACGACTACTCATGGGAGGAGTCGCCGCCCGGCCCCGTCGCGCCCGCCGAGTGGGTCGAGGATGTCATCGCGTGGACTGTGACCCAGATTCCCGCTGAGAAGGTCGTCCTCGGGGTCGTCCTGCTCGGCTACGACTGGGCGAACGGGTTCGGCGAGACCGTCGACCACGAGCAGGCGCGATCGGCGGCGAGAGCCAATGGTGCCACGGTCCGCAGGTCCGGCGACGGTTCGCCGTGGTTCCGGTATCGGGCCTCCGGTACCCGTCACGAGGTGTGGTTCGAGGACTCCGCGAGCATTTCAATGAAGCTGGGCCTCGTCTCCGAGTACGGTCTAGGCGGCGCCTTCTTCTGGCGACTCGGTGGGGAGGATCCAGACGTATGGCCCCTGGTAGATACGCAACTGTGACGGCGGGGGGAACCCATGACACTGTGGGATGGACGATGGACACGCAGCTGACCTACGCCGGCCGGGCGGCGCTGCTCGTGATCCGTGCCTGGTGCGAGGAGGGAGAACCGCAGCTTCGGGCACGCATCGTCGAGGTACCGGACCTCGAAGGTCCCAAGGAGGTCGTGTCGACGACCAGCAAGCGCGAGGAGATCCACGCGATCGTCGACCGCTGGCTCGACAACCTGTACGGGACGTGACGGGTCGTCCACCCATCCCGCCCCCAATAGCTGTGGTTTGCCGCGGTTGGTGTTGGGTACCCGTCGGCGCGGCTCGCGTACGACGTAACCGGGCCGCAGCAACCTGCACGGACGGGGGACATTACATGCAGGGACCATCTGACCTTAGGCTGACGCTGTTCGGATGCTGGCGGCTGCTGCGTGATGGACAGGCAGTCGCGGTTCCGTGGCGAAGCCGGCGCCTCGTCGCGCTCCTGGCCCTTGGCGGCCAGCAGCCTCGCCCTTACCTCGCCGGCGTCCTCTGGCCGGACGTGCCCGAGAAGCAGGCACAGGCGAGCCTGCGGTCGGCCTTCTCCAGGTTGCGCCGGCACGCGCCGGGCCTGATCCAGCACGATCATGGCGAGCTGCGGCTCGCCGACGCCGTCACAGTCGACGTCACCGAGTTTCACGAGTTCGCACGGCGGGTCTTCTCGGGAGACGCGCGCGCGGCCGTGGCGTCGGTGTCCCAACCCACCGTGACCGGCGGTGAGCTGCTCCCGGGGTGGTACGACGACTGGGTGATCGTCGAGCGCGAGCGCGTCCACCAGTTGAGGCTCCACGTCCTCGAAGCCATCGCCAGCCACCTTGTCGAGAGAGGCGCCTATGCGCATGCATTGGAGGCCGCCCTGACAGCCGTCGGGATCGATCCGCTTCGGGAGAGCGCGCAGCGCACGCTGCTGGAGGTGCATCTGGCCGAGGGCAACACCGTCGAGGCCTTGCGGCAGTACGAGAGGTTCCGCGCGATGCTTCGCACCGAACTCGGCGTCGAGCCGACGCATCGCATGACATCGCTCATCGATGACGCGACCAGGGTCACACTGGCCGAGCACGGTCGCCACGGCCACAGCTGGCGCCGACTCCAGGCGTCGCCCCGATATGCGAGTAGCAGCGTCGGCTCCTAAGCACGTCCGGCCGGGGCCGGAACATCCATCGGCTGACACCCGGTACCCCGACCTACACTGGACGATGTGACCGTCCTCGAAGCACTCGACGCCGGCAGGGTGTCCGAGATCACCGCCTCGGCGACCTCGTTGCGGCGGTTCCTGCACGGCCTGCCCGGCGGCGAC
>CAZMXH010000091.1:0-10280 GCA_964570165.1 uncultured Actinomycetes bacterium | reverse complement strand
CGGAGGCCAGCCAGAAGGCGAGAGTCCCTGCGGCGATGAGGATCACTACGGGCACGAAGACTCCCGAGATCCGGTCCGCGAGTCGCTGGATCCGGGCCTTTCCGCTCTGCGCCTCGTCGACGAGCCTGGCTAGCTGGGCCAGGTGGGTGTCCGCGCCCACCCGTGTCGCCCGGACGACGAGCCTGCCGCCTACGTTGACCGTCGCACCGACGACCGAGTCCCCTGCACCGACCTCCACCGGCAGCGACTCTCCGGTGATCATGCTCTGGTCGACGGCGGACGACCCGTCCTCCACGACGCCGTCCGTGGCGATGCGCTCGCCGGGCCGGACGACGAAGCGGTCGCCGACGCGCACATCCTCGGCCGGCACTCGCTGCTCGCGGCCGTCCCGCAGGATGCCCACGTCCTTGGCCCCCAGGTCGAGCAAGGCACGGATCGCGGTGCGCGCGCGGCGCTTCGACCGCGCCTCGAAGTACCGCCCCGCCAGGATGAACGTCGTGACGCCCGCGGCGACCTCGAAGTAGATGTTGTCCAGGCCTCCGGACCGGGTGACGGTCAGGGAGAACTCGTGTCTCATTCCGAGTTCGCCGGCCATGCCGAAGAACAGCGCGTAGACCGACCACGCGTAGGCGGCGAGCGTGCCCATCGAGATGAGCGTGTCCATCGTCGCGGTGGCGTGCCTCAGGCTGGACCACGCCGCGCGGTGGAACGGCAGACCGCCCCAGAACACGACCGGTGTTGCGAGCGCAAGGGATACCCACTGCCAGTAGGTGAACTGAAGGGCGGGCACCATCGCCAGCGCGATGACGGGCACCGCGAGAGCGGCGCTCACCACGAGTCGCAGCCGCGGCTCCCGCGTGGGGTCTTCTTCCTCGTCGGCGGCCGCGGTCTCGGCCGGCGGGGGAACCGCGGCGGTGTACCCGGTCTGCTCGACGGTCCCGATGAGGTCCTCGACACTGACGGACGGCCCGAACTGGACGGATGCCTTCTCGGTCGCGAAGTTGACCGTCGCTGTGACGCCCTCGAGCCGGTTGAGCTTCTTCTCGATCCGCGCGGCGCACGCCGCGCAGGTCATCCCGCCGATCTCCAGTTCGATCTCGGTGGCGGACGTCGGCCGCATGGTCATCGCTACCCGACGACCTCGTAGCCGGCCTCCTCGACGGCCTCACGGACGAGAGAGTCGTCGACCGGCCACTCGGACGTGATCGTGAGCGTTCCGGAGGAGAGGTCGACGCGGACATCGGTGACGCCGTCGATGCGGCCCACTGCGGTGCTGACCGCGTGGACGCAGTGGTCGCAGGTCATGCCCTGAACCCGGTACGTCGTCGCTGCCATGGTTCGCGCTCCTCGAGTGATGAATCATGACCGGCACTCGCCAGCGTTGATCATACCCCCCTAAGGTATTGAGAAGCTAGGGGCCTTGGTCCCGAGGAGCGGGGCAGCTAAGACTCATCTCGACGCGCCGCCACGATCATGCGCCGTACGACACCTCGGAGGTGCACCGATCGGGCTGGGAACGGCCACGGGCGGTCAGGACGTCAACGGGCGGACGCTGGCATGGCAAAAGAAGCTCCCCCGGTTGGACTCGAACCAACAACCTACCGGTTAACAGCCGGGCGCTCTGCCAATTGAGCTACGGGGGATCGTCTCCGATGGCGTGGGACGACCGTCGTGCAGGTTACCAGGTAGGCGCCGGTCATCCGAATCGTAACGGCGGCAGGCCGCCGGGTTGGGAGGGCTGGCCTGCGGGAGGTCTGGGTTGATGGCGACACGTCAATGATCGTCGGTCTCCTCAATGATCATCCGTGCGGGATCACCGTCGTGGGAGCGCTCGCACCGCACAGCTGATCATTGAGGAGACCGACGATCATTGAGGTTGAGCAAGCCGTGTGCCCCTACGCAGCACCGCGCCTACGTGGGCATCGTGAAATGCGCGTCCGCGTGCTCTCTATGCCCGCTGGAGTTCGGTCGGATAAGCGATCACGTCAACCATGGCTCCGTTGCGCAGCACGGTCATCGGCAGTGGCTGGTCGATCGCGTCGTCGAAGAGCAGCCGCTGCAGGCTCTCGGCCTCGGCAACCGGCGCCCTGCCGGCCGAAAGCACTAGGTCACCAGGCTTGAGCCCCGCACGGTCCGCCGGCGCACCGCGCACGACCTCCACGATGCGCAGACCGTGCCGCTGGCCGGTGCGGGCGGCGACCGGCCCGGGCAGTGGCACCGGGGTGCTCACCAGCCCGAGGTAGGCGCGCCGGACCCTGCCTTCGCGCATCAGCGTGGCGATGATCCGCCGGGTGGTCGCGTTGATCGGGACAGCGAGCCCGAGGCCGATACCGGCGACAGCGGTATTGATGCCGACCACGGCAGCGTTTCCGTCCGCCAAGGCGCCGCCGGAGTTGCCCGGGTTGAGTGCGGCGTCGGTCTGGATGACGTCTTCCACGACACGTCCGGCGTTGCCGCTGCGCGTGGGCAGTGACCGGCCAAGACCGCTGACCACGCCCGCCGTCACTGAGCCGGCCAGGCCCAGCGGGCTGCCGACCGCGACCACGAGTTGCCCGACCTGCAACGAGTCCGCGTCCCCGAACCTTGCGGCCTTGGGCGTGTCGCCGCGCGCGCGGATGACGGCGAGGTCGGACAGCGGGTCGGCGCCAACGACGTCGAACGGGCGCTCGGTGCCGTCGGCGAACCCAGCGACACCCTCGTTGCTGCCTCCGGTGACGTGTGCGTTGGTGATGAGGTAGCCGTCGTCGGTAAACACGACCGCCGAGCCGCCGCCTTCGACCGCGTAGCCGCGCCGCGTCCCTCGGACGCGCACGCTGGCAACATGGGGAAGCAACTCGGCGGCGACCCGGGTCACCACGCGCGAGTAGGCGTCCAGCGGGGCATCGTCAGAAGGAGGGATCTGCGGCTCGACCACGACACATCTCCATGATTACGGAATTACAGCGTGCACCTGCTCAACAGCGTGCGGCCGACCGATGTTCCGGGTCGGACCCTTGCGGGTGTTCGCCCGCGCCGAACATGGCGGGGTACGGTTCGGTCGACGCGCTGGCGACGATGTCCGCTCCGGCCGAGCCGGTGAGCTACGCTCATGGACGCGGTCGTCAGTGTCCCGGGGCGGTAGCTCAGCTGGTCAGAGCAGGGGACTCATAATCCCTGGGTCGCGGGTTCGAGTCCCGCCCGCCCCACCATCGATGACCAGCACAAATGACCTAGAGATCTTGGTCCGAGTTCTCGAACTCTCCTTTGCGTGGCATAGCTCGTGGCATGATCTTTGCATTATGCTGCTTCCATGGCACGGGCACATCGCCAGCGCGGCAGCATCGAGGAGCTGCCGAGTGGTGCCTTCCGGGTTCGTGTCCACGCAGGTATCGATCCGCTGACGAGACGACCCCACTACCTGCGCGAAACCGTGCCGGCCGGCCCTCAGGCTAGGCGAGAGGCAGAGCGGGTCAGGACTCGCTTGCTCGCCCAGGTGGACGAGCACAAGAATCCGAAGACCCGAGCGACGTTGAACCAGTTGCTCGATCGCTGGCTGGAGGTGCTCGACGTCGAGGCGAGCACCCGGCAGGGGTATCAGCGCAAGATTGGCAAGCATGTTCGCCCACTGCTCGGGCGCATGCAGATCGCGAAGTTAGACGCCGAGCTCCTCGAGTCGTTCTACGCCGAGCTTCGCAAGTGCCGCGACCATTGCCGGGGCCAGCGCTGCGTGCAGCACCGGACAACTCGGGAGCACGTGTGCGACGAGCATGATGGTCCAAGCTGCCGGCCGCCACGGCCCGAGGAGTGCCGAGCTTGCCGGCGCGCCTGCAAGCCACACACGTGCAAGGGGCTGGCGGACTCCAGCATTCGGCAGATCCACTGGATCCTCAGCGGTGCCCTTGACCGAGCCGTCCGATGGGGCTGGATCGGGGTGAACCCGGCCGATCAGACGGATCCGCCAGCCCTGCCGCACCCAGACCCCCAGCCTCCGTCAGCGCAAGAGGCGGCCCGGATCCTCGCTGAGGCGTCGCGCGATCTCGACTGGGCGGCCTACGTCTGGACCGCCATGACCACGGGCGCCAGGCGCGGCGAGATGTGCGCGCTGCATTGGTCACCGACTGTCAGTCGAGGCAAGGAGCAGATGTCGACCGTTGACCTCGAGTCTTCGGTCGTGACGATCCGCCGTGCTCTGTACAAGGACGTTGACGGTGACTGGAAGGAGAAGGACACCAAGACCCACCAACAGCGCCGCGTCGTGCTCGATCCAGAGACGGTGGAGGTCTTGCGTGAGCACCGACAGCGCTGCGAGGAGCGCGCGCAGGCACTTGGGATCGAGCTAGACGGCGGCGCATACGTCTTCTCACCAGTGCCGGACGGCAGCCTGCCGTTGGTGCCTGACTCAGTGACCCAGCGCTACGATCGGATGACCGCGCGGCTCGGCATCCGCACATCGCTCAAGAACCTCCGACACTATTCGGCGACCGAACTGATCGCAGGTGGGGTTGACGTCCGTACCGTGGCTGGACGGTTGGGCCACGCCGGCGGCGGCGCGACAACGCTTCGCGTCTACACAGCCTGGGTGTCGGAGTCCGATCAACGTGCCGCCGGCAACCTCGCGGCACGGATGCCGCGCCGACAAAAGTCGCCGTCCACGCCGCAAGCCGAAGTCACTGCGTTCGAGCCGTCCAACCCGTACGAACAGGTCGCAGTCAGCCTCCGCGACCGCATTCTTGACGGGTCACTCGCAGGCGGTCAGCCCATTCCACAGGTGAAGCAGCTCGCATGCGAGCACGGTGTATCAGTTGGCACCGCGCAACGCGCCGTGGCGCTGCTCGAGGACTGGGGACTGGTGGATGTCATGCCCGGGCGCCGCACCCTCGTGAGGCGGTTCATCAATACAGACGGCCACAGCGACGTCGAGACAGTTCGTTTGGCGGAGGAGGTTGGTCTAGAAGAGAAGGCAGCTTCGGAAGAGAAGGTCGACGTCACGGTAGCGACGCCCTCGCTCCCGGAGCCTCTGGATCTGGAGATTTGGAGGCTGGGGAAGGTGATCAGCCGAGTACGGGCAGTGGCCGCCGTGATTGACCACGACGCCCTCGGCCGACTGTTGGCTGCCGCAGTCAAGCGAGACGGCAGGCCACTCTCGGAGATCGATACTTACGAGATGGTGGTGCGTCGAGCGGGCGAGCAGGACGCGCTGATGACCTTCGTGGCGGCTCCTGAATGACGTCGCTGCCCGTGGCCGGTGGCGGCGTTGCCGTGCGCGGCTGGAGCTTCCCGCCCGGTTACGAGCTGCTTGCTCCGACAACCGCACCAGCTCGGCACTGATCGGGATCGTCCGCGAGGTCGCGGACTTCGTGCGAGCCCCGTTGTCGTTGACACGCAGATGCACGGTGAACTCGCCTTGTTGCTCCAGCACGCATGTGGGGCAGATCCGGTTCGAAATTGTTGGCGTGAGGCCGTGGGCTAGATGGCGGGCTAGGGCGTGTCTCGTGATTCATCGGGCGAGGGTGATGGTGGCCGCGAGGAGGAGGGCCGCCGTGGTAGGTGCGGGTCGAACAGCCACCGCAGCGGCTCGGGTCCGACCCGGCGGCGGGCCTGTGCCAAACGCGCTGCCAGCCGGTGTCGCGGTCGCGATGCCGTCCAGCCCCGCAGTGAGCTTGCGCCACACGCCGAGGTAGCCGACCTCGGGGAACAGGCAGCCAGCCAGCAGCAGGTACACCACCACCCTTGACGGCAGATCACGCAGCCGCGCAGGTGATCTTGGTCGACACCCTTCTAGCAGGAACTCCGTTGCCTTTCTCACCGGGTTGACAACCGCACTGAGCCCTTAACTACACGGCCTTGGGGCTAGACCACGGGCAAGAGGCGGGTGGTTGAGTCAGGTGACGGCACGATCAGGGAGGTGCGTGATGGGACCGGGTGCGGCTAGGGAGACGACGGGACGGTCGGTGCATGCCGGTGCGCGGCGATGGTACAGCGTGGCAGAGGTTGCGCGGATGTTCGGGATGGCGCCGATGACGTTGTATCGGGCTATTCACGCCGGCGAGTTCCCGGCAGTCAGGATCAGGGGCCGCTATGTCATTCCCGCACGGGCGCTGGAAGAACTGGAGCGAGCTGCGGTGGACACGAATGGCCTGGTGACGAGCGCGGAGGTCGTACCGGGCGGCACTGACTGACCCACCGATCAGCAAGCAGTCTGAGCCGCCGCGGCGACTTGGAGGCGGTGGTGGGGTGTGTCTCTGTCGTCGGGTCACATGCAGGTGGCCCGTCGCTAACTGTTGATCTTGACGTTTGACCGTGATTTGACCGTGGCTCTGAAACCCGACGGGGCAACACGATGTGGTATCCAGCGGTGTCAGATGGTTCTGCTCGGAAGCTGGCGGATGAGGTTCGCAGGGGCCTGGCCATCCGCGTATTGCATGGGGTGGCGTACTTGCGGAGATGCGGCGCGGTGCCCTTCCGGGCCGGCGCCGGTACGCCGTGTGGCCGCCTACAGTCCCACGCCGCGCGGCGACCGCGATGGGTGGCACCACGATGGGCACCGCGACGGCGTAGGGGCTCGCCATTGTGCTGTGCGATCGTGAACTCGAGAACATTTTGGCCAGTGAGTTGACGTACCAGTGCTTGCGGCGAGTCGAGCGCCAAGAGCCGGCCATGATCGACGATGCCGACTCGATGCGACAACACCGCTGCCTCGTCCATGTCGTGTGTGGTCAGCACGATGGTGACGCCGCGCTCGCTCAGCTCCCGTATCCGGTCCTATAAGAACAGGCGCGACTGCGGGTCGAGTCCGGTTGTCGGCTCGTCCAGGAACAGCACTGGGGACTCGTGCATGAGCGCGCGGGCGATCATCAATCGCTGTGCCATACCGCCGGAGTACCAATCGACGTTGACGTTCGCGGACTCGGCGAGCCCGAACTGCTCGAGGAGCTCATCGGCCATGGCTCGCCGCTCCGCCCGGCCGCGACTGTGATACGCGGCATGAAGGATCAGGTTCTGTCTCGGCGTGAGCGAGCGGTCGAGATTTGCGTGCTGGGGAACGACGGCGAGCCTCGCGCGGGCGCTGACTGGACTCCGCACGACGTCCACGCCGGCGACTTGGGCTCCGCCGGATGTGGGCTTGACGCGGGTGGTCAACACCCCGACGGTCGTTGTTTTGCCAGCGCCGTTAGGCCCGAGCAAGCCGAAGACCTCTCCGGGCGATACGTCGAAGGTCAGCTCGTCGACGGCGTTGGTCCTCCCCTTCGGGTAGCGCTTGACGAGGTTGGTCACGTCCACAACTGGCTCATTCATCACCTATCTTCGCAACCGCCATAGCTGTCCTCACTGGATCTTGGCCCGCAGTCGGCCGACCAGGTCCGTCGTATGTTCCAGCTCCCGAACGAAGGTGTACAGCTCGGCCAGATTGATCGGCGAGCTGCTCCGACGGGCGTAGAACCGGTAGGCGGTCGGCGTTAACCATGGGCGCTGTACGTGGAACGTCTCGGCCAAGTCGGTGCGCTCGTCGGTGGGGATCTCGCCAGCCGGTCAGCCCTGACCTCAGTGCGTTGCTGACTCTGTTCTCCGGCCGGCTGGACACGGCTGCCACCGGCGATTGCGGTGACCCCGAGCGCGGTGATTGCCGTGGCCGCCGCGCCAAACCCGAACCACATGAGCGGACTCACAACCGATCCCCCGCTGGCTTAGATCTGGGTATGGCCGGCAGCCGAGCACACTGGCTAGGTACTTGATCACGCCACATTGCCATCCCGATGCCGGTTCTGGCGGCAGCGAGCGGCGTGCCCGCTCGGGCTCACGTCGGCCGCACTGCGCGTAGCAGCGGGGTGGGCCAGCGAGGCCAACTACGACACAATCGACGATTCAATGATCAACGAAGGACGGTACCTTGACGCTGCGGGACTAGCGTGGTGGTGGTGCCTGTGCTGGCGATGGGAGTCCATAGCCGCGTCGCAGCAGGTAGTCGAAGAGGCGCTGGGGCGACAGCACCTTGAAGGAGGGCAGCCATCTCCCGTCAAGGCCAGCGCCGTAGCGCGCCTTAGGCGACTGGGCTTGGGCGATCCGCACTATGAGCGAGGCCAGATCACGTGGGTCGCCGCCGCGGCGAAGACCTCGCCGCAGCGTATCGCTGGCGGATTCGCGGAGACCGTTGTAATCGGCGATGGTCGCGTCGCTGCGTGAGGCTACCTCGACGACGTCGGTGGCGAATGCGCCGGGCTCCACCAGCGAGACCGTCAGACCCAGCGGCCATACCTCGTGGTGAAGCGCCTCGGTGTAGCGAGCCAGGGCCGCCTTCGATGCGGCATAGAACGCCTCGCCCGGCTCACCCACCCACGCGGCAAGCGAGCCGACGTTGATGATGCGGCCGGTTCGTCGGCGGCGCATGCCCGGCAGCACTGCGTTGATTACGCGCACCGTACCGAAGAAGTTGGTTTCGAAGACTGCGGCTGCCTGCGGCATCGTGGTTTCCTCGGCAAAACCCTCGTGCATGGCGCCGGCGTTGTTGACCAGCACGTCGATCTGTCCGGCGCGGGTTAGCGCTTCGTCCACGCATTGTTGTACCGACTCCTGAGAATGCACGTCGAGCCTCAGCATCTCCACGCCAAGCCAATCAGGGCGATCCCGCCGGCTCGTGCCGAACACCCGAAATCCTTGCTCGGCGAACCGGCGCGCTGTGTGTTGGCCGACGCCCGAGGATGCCCCGGTGACCAGCGCAATTGGCATGGCGCGCGGTATTCCTGCCATCACACACCTCCATGGTTAACGTCTTCTCGACGGAACAGAGTTGGAATCCCGTTTCGCCGATACGGCTCAACCGCCGTCGCTAGCAGCAGGTACGGGATCGCTTCGTTGGTCGGCGCCCAGGCTCTGGGGTGGCAACAGGATCGTCTGATCCTCGTCGGTACCCTACGCCTCCGCCGGCGCTGTTCAGGGCCACTACCGCAGGCGCCCGCTACGACGGCCGTCGTACTCGGCTCGCTCAGTGCCACGGCTGCCGTCGCTTTCGTTCGCTTCCGTCCATTGTGCGGGGTCTTTCCGGGTCGGCGTCTGTGCGTTGTGCCTCAGCCTGCGTGCCGTTCGATGAGCGGACGGTGAGAGCGGCTCACAGGGATCTCGTCGAGAGTCGCCACATTGCCCGCTGGGCTGGCCCTCGGCTGCTGGTTGCGGTTGGTCGGGCGCTCGACAAGGATCGACGTGCCCTCGCCGCGGCCTGGCCCTCGACGGTCATCTTTCCGTTCGTCGCTCCACCCGGTCCTTGAGTCCGATGAGGCCCGAGCGGTACGCAGGATCGAATCCGCCCACGCCGTCGTCTCGAATGGCAAGCCGTACAACCGATAGTCGGCGGCATCGGAACGTCGACGTGTTGCATTGGGAGGTGCCTTCGCCCTGGCTTGGGGCAGCGTCTGGTCAACAGCGACGGACCTGGTGACCCGGGCGCACCCCGCCCTGCAAGTGTCTCGTAATGGAAGACTCCGGTCAGCGGGTAATGAAGATGACCGCTCGCCGTGATGACACGCGGCTGCCCGGACGCCATCGTGCCGATATGACCTATGGCCTGATCCCCTTCGAAAGCTGTATCGACGGCGAGCGGACCTTCGGCGACCTTCACCATCCCGTCCCAGCTTCACGCCACCGGGTGGGCCGGGACCGACCGCGCCTTCAGGTTCTTCGAGGCAGCCGTCGATGAAGCCGCTTCGCTGCCCATCTGTCGGTGGTTCATCACCATCGTGTGGACGTCGCCAGAGAGGTCGATGAGAGCCGATCAGCCGGTGCCGCACATCTAGCGGACTGGTGCGCGACGGCTACACCGTCGATGTCGCGCGAAACGATGAGGACGCGCCGTTGGCCGACGAGAAGGACCGTGTCGATCGGCCGGGCTAGCGTTCGTATAAGGGATGGAGGAGCCGGCCCGCGGCCGGCGCAGCCCGGCGAAGCGAGGAGACATCAATGTCCGAGCCTAAGGTCCTGCTGACTGCTCTGGGATTTCCCGAGTCACCACGGTGGCACGAGGGCCGGCTGTGGTTCTGCAACTGGATCGAACGCCAGGTCGTGGCCGTCAGCATGGACGGCAAGGCCGAGGTCTTGACCACACGAGATCCCGACAGCCACCCGATGGGCTATTCCATCGACTGGCTGCCCGACGGCAGGCTGCTGGTGACCGGCGACAAGCTGCGGCGCAAAGAGCCCGACGGGTCGATGGTCGTCCACGCCGACCAGCGCGCAAACGAGATCGTGGTGGACGCCCGCGGCAACATCTACCTCAACGGCGCGGACTTCGACTTCGTCGCAGGTGCGCCGTC
>CAZMXH010000090.1:0-10306 GCA_964570165.1 uncultured Actinomycetes bacterium | reverse complement strand
CTCCCGGTCGGCCTCCGGAATCCCGGGCCCGTCATCGGCCACCACCAGCTCGGCATGATCGCCGACGACCCGCACGTCCACCCGCACCGCACTCGAGGCGTGCCGGACGGCGTTTTCCACGAGGTTCGCCACCACCCGGCCGAGACCCTCCGCGTCCCCGGCGACCGGCGCGGACGCCTCCCCGCCCCATAGCACCGGAAGCTCGCTTCCCCGGAACCGTTGCACGACGGCGTCGGCCACGTCCACCAGGTCGACGTCGACGGTTCGCTGGGGCGGCACCTCGTCCATCCGGGCCAGCAACAGCAGATCGTCGACGAGCCTGGACAGCCGCTTGAGGTCCGTCAGGGCATCCGCGCTGACCTGCGTCCAGTCCGTGCTGTCCGGATGCGCCCGTCCCACCTCGAGCTGCGTCCGGATCGCCGCGAGCGGGCTGCGCAACTCGTGCGCCGCGTCGGCGATGAAGGCGCGCTGCCGCGCACTGGAGCGTTCCAGCCGGTCCAGCATGTCATTGAGCGTCACCGAGAGCCGATGGATCTCGTCGTTCGCGGCGGGCATGGGCAACCGGCGCGCCTCCCGCGTCGTCGTGATCTCCTCCGCACCCCTCCGGAGGGCGGCCACCGGCCGCAGGGTCTGGCCCACGAGCACCCAACAGGCCAGTGCGAACGCGCCCACCAGCACCGGCACCCCGCCGAACAGCGCGGGACGGACCACAGCGAGCGCGCTCGACACCTCGGCCAGTGACATCGCCACGACGACCGTCCGGTCCTCTCCTGCCGGCTCCCCGACCACGTGCAGGTCACCGGCAATGCCCAGGCGCGCGCCGGCCACGGTGCGCGCATCTCCGTTCCGCACGGCGACAACGTCGGCGGGGAGCAGCAGCGGAACCAGGCGGTCCCCACCGGGAGACGCCGCCAGCACGCGGTCCTGGGTGTCAACCACCTGGACGAGCGGGATGCCGGCCTCCACGGGTATCGGCTCCGGCAGCTGTTCCGTTTCGACCAGCAGCGCGACGTCGCGCGCACGCTGCCGGGCAGCCTCGTCCACCCCCGCCACCAGCGACCGCTGCACCGCGCCGGCCAGCAGCACGGCGCCGGCGACCAGCGCACCCGCGACGAGGATGGTCGCCACCAGCGTCAGCCGGGCGCGCAGGCTGAGCCGGCGGAGTACGTCAACCGCCATCGCCGGCCAACCGGTAGCCCGCGCCGCGGACCGTTTGCACGGCACGTCTCCCGAACGGCGTGTCGATCTTGCGCCGCAGGTAGCCCACGTACACCTCCACGACGTTGGGATCCCCCTCGTGGTACGCGTCCCAGACGTGCGCGAGGATCTCGCTCTTGGACAGCACCTCGTCGGGGTGGCGCATGAACAACTCCAGCAACGTGAACTCGCGAGCGGTCAGCTCGATCTCGGTGTCGCCCCGGCGGACGGTGTGCGCCGCCGGATCCAGCGACAGGTCTCCCGCGGTCAGGATCGGCGGCCGCGGGGGCGCCGTCCGCCGCAGCAGCGCCCGCAGCTTGGCCACCAGCACGACGTATGAGAACGGCTTGGTCAGGTAGTCGTCGGCGCCGACGTCCAGCCCGTCCGCCTGGTCGTACTCGCCGTCCTTGGCGGACAGCATCAGCACTGGTACCCAGTTGTCCGCCGCGCGCAGCGCCCGACACACCCGGTAGCCGGACAGCTTCGGCAGCATGATGTCGAGGATGACCGCGTCGTACTCGCCCTCCCGGGCCCGGAACAGCCCCTCCTCGCCATCATGGGCGAGATCGACGGCGAAGCCCTCGGCGCGCAGACCCCGCTGCAGCGCCTGGGCCAGCCGGACCTCGTCCTCCACGACCAGGATGCGCATGGGTACAGCCTGCCTCGCGATGTCTGTGCCCGCGCTGAGTACCCGCTCTCAGCACCTTCACAGCGGTGTCGCGGCACAGTGATAGGGACGCGAAACCCCGCAGACATCTGGAGCAGCCGCCATGAGGTCCCTACTTCGTTCCCGGCGCGCCCGCTGGGCGGTCCCGGCCGTCACGGTCGTCGCCCTCAGCGCGGCAATCGGCGGCGGGACGCTTCTGGCCGGGGCATCCTCGCCCGACCTGCCCGACAAGACGCCCGCCGAGCTGCTCGCCGACATCCACGAGGCCGAGCCGCAGCCGTTCAGCGGGACGCTCGTCCAAACGTCGCGACTCGGACTGCCCGAGCTTCCCGGCATCGACGAGGAGCACGCGGAGACCTCGCTCCTGTCGATGCTCACCGGCTCGCACACCGCCCGGGTCTGGTACACGTCCCCAACGCAGGCACGGTTTGCGCTGATGGATTCGTTCGACGAGGTCAATGTGATCCGCGACGGCGGCGACGTCTGGCTGTGGACGAGTTCCACCAACACCGCCGAGCACCTGGAGATCCCAGAAGGGCTCGATCCGCTGGAGCGCCCGGGCGGCCCCCGCCAGCCGGTCACCCCCAGTGAGGCCGCCGAGTCCGCCCTCCGGGCGCTCGACCCCTCCACCGAGGTCACCGTCGCGGGCACCGCCGAGGTCGCGGGCCGGGCCGCATACGACCTTGTCGTCAGCCCGCGTGACGACCGTTCCCTCATCGATGACATCCGCCTCTCCGTCGACGCCGAGACGTCGATGCCGCTGCGCTTCGAGGTGAATGCTCGCGGAGCCGACGACCCCGCGGTCGAGATCGGGTTCACCTCCGTCACGTTCACCGAGCCGCCCGCTGACGTGTACCGGTTCAACCCGCCGCCGGACGCCACCGTCGAGGAGCGCAGCCTCAGCGAGCTCATGGCGAAGAGCCTGGAGAAGCCGGACGGCGACCACCCCATGGTGGGCGGACGGCCCACCGTGGTCGGAGAGGACTGGACGTCCGTGCTCGTGGTGCCCGACGTGAAACTTCAGAGCGAAAGCGCGGACAACGAGATGCTCGACGCGCTGCTCAAGTCGGGCACCCGGGTCTCCGGCGAGTACGGATCCGGCACCCTCTTCGAGACCGCGCTCGTCTCCGCGCTGTGGCTGGACGACGGGACGCTGCTGGTCGGCGCCGTCACACCGGACGTGCTGGAGGAGGCAGCGGCCCGATGAGCGCGCTCGACCTGAAAGCCGCGCCCGCAGAGGAGCGCACGTCCCCAGCGGCCGCGGTGCGTACCGAAGGGCTCACCAAGCGGTTCCCAGGCGGCCAGGTCGCGGTGGACGCGCTGCAGCTCACCGTCCCCTCCGGGTCCGTGTTCGGCTTCCTGGGGCCCAACGGCTCCGGCAAGACGACCACGATCCGGATGCTGCTCGGCCTGGTGGCTCCCACCGCCGGGGAGTTCGAGCTGCTGGGGCAGCGGATGCCGGACGGCGCGGCTTCCGTGCTGCCGCGCGTCGGGGCGCTCATCGAAGGACCGGCGTTCCACCCGTACCTGTCGGGACGCGACAACCTGCTGCGGCTCGACGCGGCGGACCGCACGGTCCCCGGGCGCGGAGCGCAGCGGCGCGTCGACGAGGCGCTGGAACGGGTCGGTCTCGCCGCGGCCGCGCGCAAACGCTACCGTGCGTACTCGCTGGGCATGCGGCAGCGGCTCGGCCTCGCTGCGGCTCTGATGCGTCCCCGCGAGCTTCTGGTGCTGGACGAGCCCACGAACGGGCTGGATCCCCAGGGCACCCGAGAGGTGCGTGCGATCATTCGGGATGTCGGCGCGGGCGGCACGACCGTCTTCGTCTCGTCCCACCTGCTCGCCGAGGTCGAGCAGATCTGCAGTCACGTCGGCGTGCTCAGCCACGGCCGGCTGGTGTTCGCCGGTGCGCTCGGGGAACTGCGGCAGGCGGCCGGTACCCGCGTCCGGGTGATCACACCCCGCCCTGCAGCGGCAGCCGCCGTGCTGCACCGGTCGGGAACGGGCGAGCCGACGATCCGCGCGAACGGCGTCGTGGCTGACATCGGTTCGGTGCCCAGCGAGCGGCTGGTCGAGTCGCTCGTCGCCGAGGGTGTGCCGGTGCAGCAGTTCGTGCTCGAGCAGCCCGATCTGGAGGACGTGTTCGTCGAGCTCACCGGGGAGGGCTTCGATGTCGACCAGTGACCTCGTTCTCGACTCGCCGGTTCCTGCCGGGCGCCGGGCGGTTCCGGCTGCCCGGCTGCTGCGGTCGGAGCTGCGGCTGGTGTTCCGGCGGCGGCGCAACCTCGCGCTCCTGGCCGTCCTGGCTGCCGCTCCGGTACTGCTCGGGATCGCCGTCCGGCTGGCGGCGCCGTCCGGCGGCGGCCCGCCCCTGCTGGCCCAGGTCGCTCAGAACGGGTTCTTCCTCGGCATGGCATCGCTTGTCTTCACCTCGACGCTGTTCCTGCCGATGGCGATCGCGGTGGTGGCCGGCGATGCGGTGGCCGGCGAGGCCAGCTCCGGGACGCTGCGAAACCTGCTCGTCGTTCCGGTAGACAGAACCCGGCTGCTCGCGGTCAAGTACGCGGCCGTGGCCGCCTACGCGCTCGCCTGTGTCGGCACGGTCGTCGGCAGCGGCCTGCTGGCCGGGCTCGTGCTGTTCCCGGCCGGCGACGTTGTGCTGCTGTCCGGCACCGCCGTTGGCATGGCCGACGCCCTCGGACGCGCGGTGCTGGTCGTCGCCTACATGGCCGCGATGCTCGCCGCTCTCGGCGCGATCGGGCTGTTCTTTTCGACCGTGACAGAGGTGCCGATGGGCGCGATGGCCGCCACCGTGACGGTGAGCATCGTCAGCCAGATCCTCGACGCCATCCCGCAGCTGTCCTGGCTTCACGAGTACCTGCACTCGCACTGGTGGATGGCCTTCGTCGACCTGCTCCGCGACCCGGTGGTGGCCGGCGACCTCGGCCGCGGTCTGCTGGCGTCGGCCGCCTACGTGGCGGTGTTCGGTACGCTGGCCTGGGCGCGGTTCACCACCCGCGACATCACGTCCTGACCCCGACCTCCCGGCCCGTTATGCGACTTCGGCGCGACATCCGGTGACTCGCCGGACGATCCCGTGTGTCGGGGCCATCATCCGCGACGGTCAGGGCCGGCTGCTGCTCGTGCGGCGAGCGAACCCGCCCGAGGCCGGCAAGTGGACGCTTCCGGGGGGTCGGGTGGAGCCTGGCGAGGACGACACGGCCGCCCTCGTACGTGAGGTGTCCGAGGAGACCGGCCTCGCCGCGGACATCGAACAGTTGGTCGGGACGGTCGAACGAGAGGCCGGTGGCGGCGCCGTCTACGTCATCAACGACTACGCGTGCACCGTGGCCGGAGGCCAGCCGCCGACGCCAGGCGACGACGCGGCCGATGCCCGGTGGTTCACCCCCGCCGAGGTCAGGGCACTGCCCACAACGCCTCACCTGGTCGAGACTCTGGAGTCCTGGGGCGTGCTGGATGCGGACTGACGCCAGCAACCGCGTCCGACCCGCAGCGACCTGTCAGGCCTGACACGCCCAACAGCGCAGGCCGACGAGTTGTCCGGCCTGACACGTCAACGGGAGGGTCAGCTTTGCAGCGCGAATCTCGCGAGCAGGTCGCGCGCTTCCTCCGCCCGCTGGTGCGCGCAGAAGATCTCGTACTGGCCGGCGATTGTGACGCTCCGCGACGTGAAGTCGCGCCGGCCACGCGTCATGGCGTAGCCGGCGAGCCCGAAGACCGCCATGAACAGCGCGCCCCACGCCATGCTGAACAGGATGATCTGCAGCCACCCCTCGTCGGTGAACAGCCCGATTAGCAGGCCTATCAGCAACCCGATCCACAACCCGGTGGCTACCCCGCCCAGTGCGGCCTTGCCCCATGTCATCCGGCCGGTGACCCGCTCCACCTGCCGGAGGTCGGTTCCGACGATCGCCAGGTTCTCGACAGGGAACCGCTGGTCAGAAAGATGGTCCACGGCGCGCTGCGCGTGCTCGTACGTGTCGTACTTGCCGACGCTCAGTCCGTAGGGCAGCCCCGGCACAGGAGAGGACATGGCGCCCAGTCTACCCGCATGATCGCTCCCCCGCCCTACGCCAGCGCGGGGACCAGGTGAGCTGGAAGCTCGTCCGGTGCCTTGATCCCCAGCGCGAGCACCAGGGCAGTCTTCGCCTTCGGCTCGTACGGTTGAACCAACAGCCGCATCCGCGCCTCGGGCGGCGTCCTGGCCGCCTTGGCCTGGTTGCACGCCGGGCACGCCGCAACGGTGTTCAGCCAGCAGCGCGCCTCACCGCCCCTGGACACCGGGATCACATGGTCGACCGTCGACGCCTTGCCACCGCAGTACGCGCAGCGGTGCCCGTCGCGCTGCAGCACGCCGCGCCGCGACCAGGGCACGCGGCGCCGGTACGGCACCCGCACGAAGCGCAGCAACCGTACGACGAGCGGCAACGGGACCTCTCGGGAGGCAGACCGGAACACCCGCTCCCCGTCCACGTGCTCCGCTACGGCCTTCTCGGTCAGCACCAGTACGACCGCACGGCGTACTGACACCACAGCGAGCGGCTCATAGGAGGCATTCAGCACCAGCGTGTGCACGGGCCACCTCCGTTCCTCTCGCTGCCAAGACCGTATGGTACCGGTCCCGAGCCGACGTGATGCTGACATAATGCCTGGTCAACCCCTCCCGATGCACATTCGTAACGGCTGAACGCATTGGACACTGCGGCAGCACGCCGTTTCGGAGCGCGCAACAGGGCAGCTCAGCGGGCGACAGAACGCCACACCGCCGTCACCCGGTCCTGGACTAGGGCCACCGTCTCCGCCAGCGTCCGGCCAGCGTACTCCGCAGCGCGAATCGGCCTCCCGACCCCCACCCGGACGACCGGCCGGCGGACGACCGACCGCGCCGCGCCGAGCAGGCTGCGTGCCGTGGAGCCGGAGCCGATCGCCCTTGCGTCATGGTGAGCCACCGGGACGATGTCGGCACCGGACTCCTGCGCGAGCTTCCCAACACCGGCGCGGAACCTGCGCGGCGCACCGTCCGGCCTGGCGGACACGTCGCCTTCAGGGTAGATCCCGACGATCTCCCCGCGAGCCAGGGCAGCGAGCGCCGCCTGCAGCGCCGCGACGGCACCGCGTCCGTTGCCCACCGGTACGAAGCCGGCATGCCGCACCAGCGGACCGAGAAGCGGATGCGCGAACAGCAACTCCGTCGCGAGAAACCGGACGTGCCCGTGCGCCGACGCGCACCCCGCCCGGCCGCAGGGGCGGCTAGGGCGCAGCCCGCTCCTGTGCAGCGCGGCGAGCACCGGCGCGACGTCCACGATCGTCGTGTGGTTCACCGCAATGATCGCAGGACCCGCGAACGGCAGGTTCGACCCGCCTACGCACTCGAGGCGGCTCACGGCCGTGGTCAGGCCGACCGCCAGCCGACCGACAAGCTCCACGGCCGGAGCTTAATCCGGCTACAGGCGCGGGGCGCCGCGGGCGCGGCGGTGAGCGACCCACGGTCGCGGGCCGGTTGTCGTGGCGGGAGAGCCGGGCGGCGGCGCGGCCAGGGATCCGGACACGTACGAGCCGGGCTGCTCGACAAGCTCACCGGTGGGGGTGAGCTGGGTGACGGTCGACTCCGCCGCCCACACGTCAGCCAGGGCCGCGCCGGCGGCGGCGTTCAGCCGGGCGGGACGCAGCGCGTCCACGGCGATGTGCCATTCCTCGGTCCACGGGACCAGGGTGTCGGCATACGCCACGAACGACACCAGCCGGGAGCGCGTCTCCTTGGCGCGGGCGGTCACGATGACGCGGTCGGCTTCGAGTATTCCGGGAAGCGGCTGCTCCGGTCCCCCCGACACAACGAAGGCGACGCCGTCGCCCCAGGCATGCCACACCGGACGTGGCCGGGCGCCATCGCCGTAGGTCAGCCAGACCAGCGAGGTCCGCCGCATCGCCTCGCTGACGAGCGCCGGGAGCACGCCTTCGTTCACAAGACAACTGTGCCACGTCACCTCGGCGTGTCGGCAGTGCGGGCTGGCTCCCAGTCCGGCTGCTATTCGTCAGTCAGGTCCGCAGCGTCCACGACATCCTCGTCCGGCGGTGCGGCGATATCGACGTCGGCACCAATGTCGACGAACCGGAGCACACCGGTGCCGCCCGACGCGCCCTTCTTCTCCAACCGCAACGGCACCGGGTCACCCTCCGCCGCGACCCACAGGGTCATACCGGTGTCGCGGAACAGCAGCCCGACCGCGGGCGTGCCGTCCACCTCCCGCACCCCCGTCATATCCGTCTCGCCGGAGGCATCGAGCACGGCCTCGGCGAAGCCCAGCCCATCGGCGATGATGCCGAACCGCTCGGCCGATTCCTCACCGAGCAGCACCCACTTGCCGCCGATCGTCTCAGCCGCCTCCTCGCCGACCGTCTCGGCCAGGAACTTCTCGTCGCCCGCGACGTAGATGCGACCGTCGACCGAGACGAGTTCCACGGGCGTCGGGTCGTCATCGGAGTCCCCGATCGTCCCGGTCGCGCCCTTGCCGACGAGGTAGGTCATGTCGATGGCGGCCCCCTCGTCCATGGTGCCGGTGACGCGGAACGAGCCCTCGTCCTCGAGGGTCTCGATCACGGTTGCCACAGCTTCTCTCGGCGCCAGGTCGTCAACGCCGTTCTCGGCGCTCTGCCGGTCGCTGGAGATCTCCACCATGTCCTCGTCTCCCGGCAGGCATCCGGTCAGAGCCAGCGCACTCATGAGGACGGACAGGACCACGGCTGCGTGGCGCGCTACGTGCGACATTGTGGGCTGCTGCACCTCGGCTCGTCGGACCGTCAAGGGCCGTGTGCCCCCCGCAGCGGGCAGTGTACCCACGCTCGCCGCCGCGTGCAGCGGTCGGGCAGCGGCATTGATCGCGTGGCGGTACGCCGGACGACTGGACCGCATGATTAGCATGAAGGTGACAACTTCAAACCGACAGGGGAGCGCTACAGCGCTGAGAGTGCGGGATGCAGATGTCCGCAGACCCTCCGAACCTGATCCGGATCATACCGGCGAAGGGAGTCGTCGAGCCGCCGTCTGCGCGTGGCGGAAGGCTCGAGAGCGCGCAGCCATCTCCTCCTGGTCGATGACGTGAACAGGAGGCTCATCATGACAAGCGGTCAACTGGCCGAGCGAAGGCCGTGGCGTACGGTCGATGTGGTGGTCGCAGCCGTCCTGGCGGTGGCGATGGGCGTCGTCTTCTGGGCGTGGAACCTGCTGTGGACCGCCGTTGGCGGCGCCTTCACCGCCTTCCCGCCGGCGCAGGCATTCATGTACGGCATCTGGCTGGTGCCGGGAGTGCTCGGCATGCTCATCATCCGCAAGCCCGGCGTGGCGGTGTTCACCTCGCTGCTCGCGTCGATCGTCAGCGCCCTGCTCGGCGCACCCTGGGGCTGGTCCGTGGTCGTCTACGGGCTGCTGCAGGGCCTGGCGCCGGAGTTGGTGTTCTTCGCCACCCGGTACCGGCGGTACACGCTGCCCGTGGCGCTGGTCGCCGCGGCGGCCGCAGGGGTCACGGCCGCGTCGCTCGATTGGTTCTACTGGTACCGCGACTGGGCCGCCGGCTGGATCGCCGCCTACTACGTGGTTCTCACGGCCAGTGCGGTCGTGATCGCGGGAATCGGGTCGTGGTACCTGGTCCGCCGGCTGGCGCTGACCGGTGTCCTGGACGCGTTCCCGGCCGGCCGGGAGCGGAGCGCGCTCTGACCGGCGCCCGTGTCGAGGCGCGCGGCTGGGGATGGCGGCATGCGGGCCGCCGTACGCCCGCGTTGAGCGACCTCGACCTCGTCATCGAGCCCGGCGAACGGGTCTTACTGCTGGGTCCCTCCGGTGCGGGCAAGAGCACGTTCCTGATGGCACTGGCCGGGTTGCTGGATCCGGCCCACGCGGGGACGACAGCCGGTCGGCTCACCGTCGACGGCCTGGACCCGCGTGCGGCGCGGGACCGCACCGGCCTGGTGCTCCAGGACCCCGAGACCCAGATCGTCATGGCGCGATCGGGTGACGACGTGGCGTTCGGTCTGGAGAACCGGGCGGTTCCGCGGGAGTCCATCTGGCCCCGGGTCGACGAGGCGCTCGCCGCAGTGGGCTTCCCGTACGGCCGCGACCGCCGCACTGACCACCTGTCCGGCGGGGAGCAGCAGCGCCTCGCGTTGGCCGGCGTGCTCGCGCTGCGGCCGCGGCTGCTGCTGCTCGACGAGCCGTCCGCAAACCTCGACAAGACCGGAGCGGCCCTTGTGCGGGAGGCGATCGCCGCCGCGCAGCAGGCGACCGGCGTGACGACCATCCTCGTGGAGCACCGGGTGGCCGAGTCGCTCCCGCTCGTCGACCGCGTGGTCGTGCTCGGGCCGGGCAGCGGCGTCGCCGCGAGCGGCCCGCCGGACGAGGTGTTCGCTGCGCACGGCGCGGACCTGGCA
>CAZMXH010000089.1:0-10370 GCA_964570165.1 uncultured Actinomycetes bacterium | reverse complement strand
GGAGCGTTCCGACCTCGTTGTTCGCCCACATCACGCTGACCAGCGCCACGGAATCTGGATCGCGGGCGAGCGAGGCACTCAGCGCGTCGACGTCGAGCCGTCCTGCGGCGTCGACAGGCAGCAGCTCGACCTCGGCGCCTTCCGCCTCGCCGAGCCACTCGGCGGCGTCCAGCACGGCGTGGTGCTCGACGGCCGATACGAGAACCCGGACCCGCCGGGGGTCAGCCGCGCGGCGCGCCCAGAACAGCCCCTTGACGGCAAGGTTGTCTGCCTCCGTACCGCCCGCCGTGAACACGACCTCGCTCGGTCTGGCCCCGAGCGCGGCTGCGACCGTCTCGCGGGCCTCCTCCACGACCTTGCGTGCCGCCCGCCCCGACCCGTGCAGCGACGAGGGATTGCCGAGCATCCGCATCCGGTCCGCGACGACATCCACGACCTCGGGGAGGACGGGCGTGGTCGCGGCATGGTCGAGATATATGTGTAATGCAGGCATAGTCTTCCAGAGTACGCCCAGTCAGTAGCTGGGCGGAGTGACGGCGACCAGGAATCGGGCGGTCGAGACGTCGGGGTTGACGTATCGGTGGGGCGACCTGGAGTCGAAGTAACAGCTGTCCCCTTCTCGAAGGTCGTGCTTGTCGGCGCCCACCTCGACCACGACCCGGCCCTCGAGCACCACGACGCATTCTTCGGACGGGTGCGACCACGGTTCCGGCGACGACTCGCCTCCCGGTTCGAGCGTGCCCTCCAGCAGCTCGAGCCGTCCCGCGCCGGGCGAGACCCGCGCATAGCTGATGTGCCCGTGCGGCGATGCCACCCGAATCCTCCGATCCGCGCGCACGACCACGCTCGACGCCTGGTCCTCGTCGCGGAACAGGCTGAACAGCGGCAGGTCCAGCGCACGGGCCACCCGCCGCAGCGTCTCCAGGCTGGGGTCGGTGATATCCCGCTCGACCTGGCTAATCAAGCCGGTCGACAGGCCTGTCAGCTCCGCGAGCCGCGCCAGCGTCAGGCCCCGGCTGGTCCGCAGTTCCCGGATCCGGCTGCCTACCACGGCACCGGTCGCGGGTCCGGACAGGAATGCATGGTCACCCACATCACGATAGTCATCCACCTACCGGAGTGCGTGCCGCGACGGTGAGGGGAACCACGCCGGAGTCGACGGCGGCGAGGACCAGGGCGATGTCCGAGCGGCGGTTCCAGCCGTGGCACGACAGCCGGAGCGCCCGGATGCCCAGCGCGCCGCGAACCGAGGCACGCACACCGCAGGACGCCAGCCGTGCCTCGACGCCATCCGCGTTCTCGCCGAGGGCCAGGCTTACCAGCTGGGAGGTGTCCGCCGGATCGACAAGGGAGGCCCCGAGACCGCGCTCGCGCAGGCCGGTCCGAAGCTCGGCCGCGAGGGCCATGGCTCGTCGTTCGATCCGGGCCGGCCCCGCGTCGAGAAGCTCTCCCACCGCCGCCCGCAGCGCCACCGCCCCGAGCCAGTTCGGGGTGCCGCCGCTCTCGAGCGCGGCACCGTCGTTCCGGAACACGAGCGGGTCGGCCGCGTCCCGCCCCGGAGCGGCGAGGTAGCTTCCCCACCCGCCGTCTGGCTCCGCGATGGCGAGGTAGCCGCGGGCGCTCGGCACCAGCCGCTCCCGAAGGTACGGCGACGTCCACAGCAGCCCGACACCGAAGGGGCAGCGCAGCCACTTCTGTCCGGCAGCCACGTACGCGTCTGCCCCCGACGCCGGCAGCGCCCGGGTGAGCGCTCCGGCCTCCTGCGTGCCGTCGACCACGACCGCCGTATCGAACCGTCCGCATACCTCGGCGACGCTGCGCAGGTCAGCGCGTATCCCGCTGACCTCAGCCACGGAGCTGAGCACGACTGCCCGTGCCCGCCGGTCAACGTGCGGGGCGAGCTGCTCCGGAGCCGGACCGGCGGCGACCCGGAGTTCCAGGGAGCGAGCCCGCGCCAACGACCGGCACACCGCAGCGGTGCCGACGAACTCCCGGTCCGCGAGAACGAGCGCGTCGCCCGCTCGCCACGGCAGGGCGGTGAGCACCCTGGCCAGCCCGTCCGTCGTGTTCTGCACCAGGCTGACGTCGTCGGCAGGCGCACCGACGAGCTCCGCCACCGCCTCCCTGGCCAGCTGCACCTGTTCCAGCCAGCCGATCGAGTGTGCCGTGGCGCCCGAGCCGAGCGCCCCCAGGCCGCGAACCGCGCGTGCGACCGCGTCCCGGGTGCGCTTGCTCGGCAGGCCCAGGCAGGCGTGATCGAGGTAGCCGCCGGGCGACAGGCTCAGCCGGCCGATGCGCGGAACTCCTCCGCTTCGGCCTGCCAGGACTCCTCGTCCATGGACTCGCGTCCCCAGCCGGTCACCGCCGCAACGATCATCACGAGTACGAACACCCAGCAGTAGATGACGTACGGCACCATGCTGACCGCGTCGAAGCCCGCCACTCCGGCGTCGCTGACTTCGCCCCCGACCATCGCAATCGGGATGAGGACGGCCACGCTCCACGGCAGGAAGCCGATCAGCGATGTGGACGTCCCGTCCAGCAGGTTGGCCCGCCGCCATGGCGCGATGCGGAACGCGTGGCCAAGCCGGCGCACCCACGGCCCCAGCATCACCATGGTGGGCGTCCCCGCCGCTGTCAGTGCGTTGACGCCGAACGACACCCCGACGATGGTGGTCTCGGCGCTCCGCGGGGACTTGGCCAGTCGCCGCGACTTGTCCATCAGCCAGTCGATCAGACCGCCCGCCTCGAACGTGCCGATCAGTCCCATCAGCAAGATCGTGAACACCGCGATGCCGACGAGGCTGAACACGCCGTCGACGATGACGCCGCTGACCGCGTACGTCTCCGAGTCGACGGCCAGCAGGTCGGCCAGCGCCAGCCGACCGGCAACCAGGCCGAGAACCAGCCCGAAGGCGATCGACACCAGTAGGGATGCCACGAAATGCCAACGCCGCACCATCAGGTAGATCAGCAGGACAGGAGAGAGGAGCATGACCAGGCCGCCCGGGCTCGCGTCGATCGGCTCGCCAGTCGTTCCACCGGAGGACGCGAGCGCGATGACGATGTAGACGGCGATGCTCACGGCACCTGCAACCGCCGCGTAGCGCAACCGGCTGCGTACCACCTTCGGGATGCTGGTGCCCTGCGAGTACGCGGAAACGATCGTGGTGTCCGACACCGGCGCCACGTTGTCTCCCACGAACGCCCCGCCGATGATTGCGCCCGCCAGGAGCCACGGGTCGGCGCCGATCGAGAAACCCGCAGGGAACACCACCGGCGTGACGGCCAGTATGGTGCCGATGCTGGTGCCGGTGGACAGCGAGAGCACAACAGCGATCAGGAAGGCGGTCAGCGGCACCCACGCGGCGGCCAGCCCGATCGAGGTGGCCGCCCACACCAGGCCCTCGATGAGTCCGGTCTGGTTCAGGATGCGTCCGAAGATCCCGGCTAGGAACCAGGCCAGCAGGATGACAGCCAGCATGGGCGAGGCGATGCCCGAGATCAGGGCCTGTACATACGCCTCCCGGCTGCGGGCGAGCACAAGACCGACGAAGAGCCCGGCGAGCGCCATCGGCCAGAAGGCCTCGGGTACGGCGAGACCGGCGAAGCCGAGAATCAGGATGCCCACGAGCATGACCCCGAAGGGAATGAACAGGGCGGGGACTCCGCCCCACAGCTGCAGTGCTGGACCGCTGGTGCGTGCGTCGGACATGCGACCTCCCGAAGTTCGCCGCGTCGAGCGCGCTGGCAATAGCCCGGGACGATATAGCCGTTCACCCGTAGTGTCTAGATTTAGCTAGAGTGAAACGCGGAGAGGAGGCGGGGCGACGTGACCGATACCGCCGGGAGCTCGACGGCAAGCGGGGACCTGCCCGGGCGTCTGCGGCACCGGTTCCCCGTCCTCGACCGCCTCACGTACCTGAACTCCTGCTCGCAGGGCGCTCTCGCGGATACCGTCCGAGCGGCGTACCACGACTACCTCCGCAGCCTCGAGGAGCACGGCTCAGACTGGGACCACTGGGTCCAGCGGCTGGAACGGGTGCGCTCGCTGCTCGCCACCCTGCTGAACGCGACGCCGTCGCAGATCGCGGTGACGTCGTCGGCCTCCGCCGGCGTGAGCGCTCTTGCCAGCGCGTTCGACTTCGAGCACGGCCGGAGCACGGTCGTGACGACCGATGCCGAGTTCCCCACGATCGGCCAGATCTGGCACGCCCAGCGCCGCCGCGGCGCCCGCGTTGTCCACGTCCCCACGGCTGCGGACCACACGCTACCTCTGGCCGGCTTCGAGCGCGTGATCGACGACGACACGGCCATCGTCTCGGTTACCCACGTGAGCTTCACCACCGGCGCCCGGACCGACCTCGAACCGCTCATTGACCTCGCGCACTCGCGGGGTGCGTACGTGCTGGTCGACGCGTACCAGTCGGTCGGCTCGCTGCCGATCGACCTGGCCACGTTCGGCGCCGACTTCGTGGTGGGCGGCACCCTGAAGTACCTGCTGGGCACGCCGGGCGTCGGCTTCCTGTTCGCCAGGTCGGGCCGCACCGACGACCTGGTGCCGGTGAGCACCGGCTGGTTCGCCGCGGCCGATATCTTCGCGATGCGGGTGCACGGCTACGAGCCGGCCAACGAGGCGCGCCGCTTCGAGTCCGGGACTCCCGCCATACCCAGCCTGTACGCCGCGGAAGCCGGTCTCGACCTGCTGCTCGATGTCGGCGTCGGTGAGACCGCCGCCCACGTGAGCGGCCTGGTGGCGCAGCTTCGTGCGGGCATCGATGAGATGGGCGGCACCGTCGTGACGCCCGCTGCCGACGGCCGGCACGGGGCGCTCGTGGCGGTCGCGGCCACCGACGACCAGGCTTACGTGGACGCGTTGCACGGCGAGGGGGTTGTCGTCAGTTGCCGCGCCGGCAACGTCCGGGTCTCACCGCACTGCTACAACACTTCCGCCGACATCGAAGCGGCGCTGGCGGCCTTCGCCAAGCACCGCCACCTACTGCGCGGCTAGCGCCAACCCCTCCGGTTTGTCAGGGCAGGCAGCCGCAGCCGCGCTGCTAGCGGACTTGTCCGGCCTGACAACTTGCCAAGCGAGGGCTAGCCCTTGCGCTTGTTGATCTCCTCGGTGGCTTGAGGAAGCACCTTGTGCAGGTCGCCGACCACGCCGAAGTCAGCCATCGCGAAGATCGGCGCCTCCGCGTCCTTGTTCACCGCGACGATCGTCTTGGACGTCTGCATGCCGGCACGGTGCTGGATCGCTCCGGAGATCCCGGCGGCCAGGTACAGCTGCGGCGACACCGTGTGCCCCGTCTGCCCGATCTGGTAGGCGTGCGGGTACCAGCCGGAGTCGACGGCCGCACGCGAGGCGCCCACGGCACCGCCGAGCGCGTCGGCCAACGCCTCGACTGGGCCGAAGTCACCTCCCGTTCCCCGGCCGCCGGAGACCACGATCGCCGCCTCGGCGAGGTCCGGCCGGCCCGTGGCCTCCCGCGGCTTGCGGCCGACCACCCTGGCGGTCTTCGCAGCGTCCGAAATGCTCACCGCGACCTTCTCTGTCACCGGCGACGCGGGAGAGGGTTCCGGCGTGACCGCATTCGCCTTGACCGTGATGACCGGTGTGCCGTGCGTGACCTTCGCGGTGACGGTGTAGCCGCCGGCGAACACCGACTGGGTGGTGGTCAGGTCGGCGGCGACGTCGGTCGCATCGGTGATGATCCCGGAGCCCAGCCTGACCGCGACCCGGGCGGCGATCTCCTTGCCCTCCGGGCTTGACGGCACCAGCACGGCCGCGGGCCGCGCGGCGGATGCGATCTGTGCGAGCGCCTCCGCCTTCGGCGCCACCAGGTACTCGCTGAACTCCGCGGCCTCCGCGACGTACACCTTCTCCGCGCCGAACGCGGCGAGCGTCTCCGCCGCCGCCTCGTACCCCCCGCCAAGGAACACCGCCGCGGGCTCGCCGGCCCGGCGGGCGAGCGTCAACAATTCTGTCGTCGTCTTGCGGACGGACCCGTCGACGTGATCGACGAGGACGAGGATCTCAGCCATGCTGCCTTCCCTCACACGAACTTCTGGGCGGCAAGAAACTCGGCCAGCCGAACCCCGCCGTCTCCCTCGTCGGTGATGATCTCACCCTGGGTGCGCGGCGGGCGCTGGGCGACGTCCACGACTGCCGTCCAGGACGCGGCCAACCCGACCTCGCCAGCGTCCATCCCGAGGTCGGCGAGGGACCAGGTCTGAACCGGCTTCTTCTTCGCCGCCATGATGCCCTTGAACGACGGGTACCGCGGCTCGGTGATCTGATCGGTGCCGGAGACGATCGCTGGCAGGTTCGCCTCGACGGTCTCGGACGCGACGTCCCCGTCCCGGCGTCCGGTGACCTTCCCGTCCCCCACCGTCAACTCGCCGATGAACCCGAGATGCGGCAGGCCGAGCCGCTCCGCGAGCATGGCCGGCACCACGCTCATCCCGCCGTCGGTCGACGCCATGCCGGTCAGCACCAGGTCCAGCGGACCGTCCTCGCCCATCTTCCCCAGCGCCTTCGCCAGCACAGCGGACGTCGCCACAGCGTCGGTGCCGTGCAGCGCATCGTCGACCACGTGCACGCCCGCGTCGGCGCCCATCTGCAGCCCCTTGCGGATCGCGTCGGCGGCCCGCTCGGGACCCATGGTCACGACGACCACCTCCGCGTCACCGGCCTCGGATAGCTTCAACGCCTCCTCAAGGGCGTGCTCGTCCAGTTCGGAGAGGATGCCGTCGACGCCCACCCTGTCCGTTGTGTGGTCGTCAGTGAACCTCCGGTCCGCCGTCGCGTCCGGGACGTGCTTCACGAGTACAGCGATCTTCATCGTCGGCTACCGACCTCCTGTGCAGCGTGACGCCCGACCGTACCGGCGGGCGCCGGCCTGCTGCGGACACTTTCTGTCAGCCTGCCATCATCCGCGACGGGGCGCCCAGCCGGGGTCGGGCCGCCGGCACCGTCGACTGCCGTCATGTTACCGACCGGTAACCGCGTCGCAAGGCGTCGCCCCGTGGCACGCGTCACACCCGCGACAGAGCGTGCTAGGCGGCGGCGTGCGCGATCAATGACTACCCTCGACTGGGCATGCGCGTCCTCATGGTCTCCTGGGAGTATCCGCCGCTCCTGTACGGCGGGCTGGGGCGCCATGTGCAGGGCCTGTCCGAGGCCCTGGCGGCCGACGGTCACGACGTGGTCGTGATCTCACAGGCTTACCCCGGCGTGCCCGACGACGAGCGGACCGCCCGCGACGTGCGCGTGCTGCGGGTTCATGCCCCGGCGCGCCGCGACGACTTCGCCCGCTGGGTGGCGAGGCTGAACCGCGCCCAGGCGCGCGCAGGGCGGAGGATGCTGCGCCGCTGGCGGCCCCAGGTCGTCCACGCGCACGACTGGGTCGCCGCGGCGGCGGGGACGGCGATAGCCAGGGCCGCCGGCGTGCCGCTGGTGGCGACAGTGCACGCCACCGAGGCCGGACTGTGGAACGGCTGGCTCACCACTGCGCTGTCGCGCAAGCGCCACGACATGGAGGCATGGCTGGTGCGGGAGGCCGCGCGAACCATCGTCTGTTCCGCCGCCATGCGCGACGAGGTGTCCGCCGCACTAGGCGTTCCAGCCGACGAGCTGGTCCAGGTGCACAACGCGGTCGACCCGGCGGCGTGGCGCACTACCCGCCGGCAGCGCGCGGAGGTGCGGGAAACCGCCGGCGTGCCCGCCGACGCGCCGCTGCTCGTCCTGGCCGGCCGGATCGAGTGGGAGAAGGGCAGCGACGTCGCGATCCGGGCGTTGCCGCACATCCGCCGCGCTCATCCCGGCACCCACCTGGTGCTCGCCGGCTCCGGCAGCCAGCTGCCGGCGCTCACCGACCTGGCGCGCCGGCAGCGAGTCGCCCGGTCGGTGCACTTCACCGGCCACCTCGACCAGCCGGCGGTGGCCGCGCTGCTCGCGACGGCCGATGTCGCGCTCGTCCCGAGCTCGTACGAGCCGTTCGGCCTGGTCGCGCTCGAGGCCGCGGCGGCTGGCACCCCGGTCGTCGCGGGGACCACCGGCGGGCTGCCGGAGATCATCAGGCACGGCGAGAACGGGATGCTCGTGCCGCCCCGCGACCCGCGCGCGCTCGCAGCGGCGGTCACCACGCTCCTCGCGGAGCCGGAGTACCGCGCGGCGCTCGTGCGGTCCGCGCAGCGCATCATCGAGGCCAGGTTCGTCTGGTCGATCACAGCGAGGGAGACCGAGAAGGTCTATGACGAGGCCGTCGCCGACCCGCGGCCACCGCGGCCAAGGCCGCGGCCCGTCCGGCCCGGCAACGTGTTCACCGGAGAGCGGGCCTAGCACCCCGGCGGCGCGGTTCGGCAGTGCCGGATCGCCGTTTGAGCACCCTGGCAGGCACCCCTCCTGCCACGCACCCGTCAGGCACCCCGCCCCGTACCACCGCGTGCGCCGCCAGGACGCAGCCGCGCCCGACAATCGTCCCGCGTAGCACAGACACGCGGACACCGAGCCAGCAGTCCGGCCCGATCCGGACGGGTGACTTCACGATGCCCTGGTCCTTGATCGGCACAGCGGGGTCATCGGCACGGTGGTCGAAGTCGGTGACGTACACCCAGTCCGCGAGCAGTGTGCACGCGCCGATCTCGATATCGAGGTAGCAGTTCACGGTGTCGTACCGGCCGAAGACAACCTTGTCGCCGATCCGCAGCGTCCCCTCGTGCGCCCGCAGCGCCGTCCCGTCCCCGACGTGCACCCAGCGGCCGAGCACCACCCGGCCGTACCCGCGCCGCCCCTCGATCTCGACCCGCCGGCCGAGGACGACCATACCCTCGGTCACGACCTCCGGATGCCGGAGCCGGAGCAGCAGCAACCGCCAGTAGCGGACCAGGTAGAACGGCGTCCACGCCCGGTGCCGGACCACCCAACGCAGGCTCGCCAGCGTCAGGTAGCGAGCCTGCCGGGGGTCGCGGTGGCGCCGGATCGGCATCCGCCCACACTAGTGGCGCCCCCGCCCTCCGCCTAGCGGCCAGGCGGCGGGGGCTTTACCCCCGTCACGGACACGTTGTAGAACAACTCGTCCGGCACGACGTTGGCCAGCACCCGGTCTATGGTCAGCAGACCCTGCCATGTCCGATAGGCGAACTTCGCCCACCGTGGGCCCAGCCGGTCCGGATGGACGGCGGCCTCGAACGTGCGCACCGGCCAGCCGAACCAGGCGGCGGTCAGCTCTTCGGTGGCCGTCCGCACGCCCACCGCCCCGGCCCGGCGTACCGTCCTCGCAAGCGTGTCCGGATCGAACGTGTGCAGGTCGACGACCGACTCCAAGGCCGCGGCTCGCGACGACTCGTCCAGTTCCCGCTGCGGGCGAGCCCACCGCCGGCGCACGCCCGGTAGCCGGGTGGCCCGGGTCACCGCCCACCACGTGGCGCGCGAGAGCCGGCGCGCGATCAGGTCGCCGTAGCGGGTGGGCTCGCCGCAGATGACCACTCTGCCGCCGGGCTTGAGCACCCGCAGCATCTCCTGAAACGCCCGTTCCACGTCAGGAATATGGTGAATCACGGCGTGCCCGACCACCAGGTCGAACGTATCCGCGTCGTATGGCAGCGCCTCGGCGTCGGCGACGTTCCCGGTGATCTCCAAGCCCAGCGACGCCGCGTTGCGGCTGGCGGCCTCCACCATGCCCGGCGAGATGTCGGTGACGTGGACCCGGTCCACCACGCCCGCCTGCCACAGGTTGAGCGAGAAGAACCCGGTGCCGGCGCCGAGCTCGAGCGCCGAGCCGTACGGCCAGCCGCGGGTCCCGGCGATCGCGACGAAGCGGTCCCTCGCGTAGTCGATGCAGCGCTGGTCGAACGAGATCGACCACTTCTCGTCGTAGGTGCCGGCCTCCCAGTCGTGGTAGAGCACCTGCGCGAGCTTGGTGTCGCGCCATGCCCGCTCGACCGGGTCGTCATGCTCACGCGTTCCACCTGCGCCGTCAGCCGCCACTGAACCGTGCCTTCCCGGGACCGCTGTCGATGAACGACTCCATTCCGATCGTGCGGTCCCTCGTGGCGAACAGGCCTGCGAACAGCTGCCGCTCGATCTCCAAGCCCGTGCTCAGATCGGTCTCCAGCCCGCGGTCGATAGCCTCCTTCGCCGCCCGCAGGGCGTACGCGGGGCCGGCCGCGAACTGGCTCGCCCACCTTCGGGCCGTCGCGTAGACCTCGCTCGCGGGCACGACCTCGTCGACCAGTCCGATCCGCAACGCCTCGGCGGCGGCGACGAACCGCCCGGTGAACACGATGTCCTTGGCGCGAGCGGGTCCCACGAGCCTGCTGAGCCGCTGGGTGCCACCGGCGCCCGGGATGATGCCGAGCAGGATCTC
>CAZMXH010000088.1:0-10419 GCA_964570165.1 uncultured Actinomycetes bacterium | reverse complement strand
CTTCGACGTACTCGCTTCCCAGCCCGTAAAGCACCTTGCTCACCAGACCGACGCACTCGTTCTCCTTGACCCCGGGCCTGAGGAACGAGTACAGCTCCTCGTACGCGGCATCCACCATCGAGCACGCCTGTGTCAGCAGCGCGATCTCGTCGCGGGTCTTGATGCGGCGAGCCTCCAGGAAGGTCTGCTGGCCGTCCACCACGTCGAGGCCCTCAGCCTTCAGCGCCTCGAGCACCGGCATCTCCACCATGTCAACGCCGACGGGCTCGCCGGCCAACCCGTACTCCCGCAGCTCGTTGGCGATCTTGCGAGCTACCTCCTGCGCGATCCCGGCCTCCGGATGGAACGCGCCGCGCAGCGTCGATATCCCGGCGCGGGCGCGCTTGGGACCGTCGAGCCACGGGTTGTACAGCTGGTGATGCTTCGCCGCGGAGCCGAAGTCCCAGACCACCGGTTCACCGCCACGCGGCAGCAGGGCGAAACGGATCAGCTTGTCCATCGCCCACGTGCCGATGTGGGTCGCCGTCATATATCGGATGTTTGAGAAGTCGAACGTCAACAGGGAACCCAGCGAGGAGCGCTCCAGGCTCGACCGAAGCCTGGCGAGCCGTTCCTCACGAAGCCGATCGAGATCGATCCGCTCCTCCCAGTCAACGGCGTTCGGCCCGTAGGTATGGATAGCCATGGGGTCCACGCACCTCCCTCGGTAGCTGGTGCACCTGTGGGCGAATCGGCGTCTACCGGGTGCAGCCTCGCGCGCATGTTCAGTAGCGCTTACCATGAGTTAAGCCGAGGCGGGGCGAGCCCGTCAACCCGCTGCGGACAATCGGCAGGGCACGGCGGGCTTCGGGAGGCGGTGCATGGCTGCGGTGACGAGCGGTACGGACGGCGACAGCGGTAATCTGCGCTCGACACGGCGCGTGACCAGAGAGCAGAGTGTGAACCCACCCATAGTGCCACCGATTGGAGAACGGATCCGGGAGGAGCGCGCTCGGCAGGGCATGACAGTCAGGGGTCTCGCCCGCGACGTCGGCGTGTCCGCGAGCCTCATCTCCCAGATCGAGACCGGCCGCAGCCAGCCGTCCGTGAGCACGCTCTACGCGATTACCACGGCGCTCGGCGTGTCCATCGAGGAGCTGTTCGCCACCGACAGGGCAGCGGACTCCGAGCCGGACGCCGGCGGAGGCGCGCCCGCCCAAACCGAGCCCTCCCGAGCCGAGAGGACGAGCCGGCCAGCCGCTCCGCAGCCGCATCCGCGACCCACCAGAGCCGTCGGCCGCGACCGTGCCCGGCAGGTCGGACCCGTCGTCCATCCCGATACCCGCGAGGCGCTCACGCTGGAAAGCGGCGTCGTCTGGGAACTGCTCGGCCAGGTGCCGGGGGTCCATGTCGACTTCCTGCTGGTCACCTACCAGCCTGGTGGAGCCTCGTCAACTTCCGGCGCGCTGATGCGGCACTCCGGCGTGGAGTACGGCTATCTCATCGAGGGCGAGCTGACCCTCACCCTCGCGTTCGACGAGCACCACCTGCGGGCAGGCGATTCGTTCTCGTTCGACTCCACCACGCCGCACGGGTACCGGAACGACGGTACCCAGCCCGCCGTCGGAGTCTGGTTCATCACAGAGCCGTCGCATTGAGCCGCTTGAAACCGGTCCCCTAGCCGCCGTCCGTCAGGGTCTGACGGTAACGGTGCGCTGGCTGGCGAGTCGTCCGGCCTGACAGTTCGGCAACAGGCTGTTAACGACTGCGAATAGCTCTATTGCACGCATCGTTCAGTGAGCCTACACTCCGCGGACAAGATAGCTGCGCCCATTCCCCTGCACGGATCTAGCCCGTGGGAAGGCGGTGTCGGTCGATGAGCCAACGCAACGGCCACGATCGCAAGCAGAGCAAGGGCATCTCCCGGCGAGATGTCTTCAGGACCGGCGCAGCCGCAGGTGTGGCCGCGGCGGTCGGAGGTGCTGCAGCCGGGCAAGCGGCGGCAGCCGGGCCGCCCGGTCACGGACGCCCTCCGGGGCGACCGGGCGGGGACCAGGCGCTCACCCTGGTCAACGGCAAGATCCACACTATGGACGGCTCGGGCACTGTGGCCCACGCCGTCGCGGTCAGGAACGGCCGCATCGTCTCGGTCGGCAACGCGGCCAACCCCGGCCCTGGGAACCGCGTGATCAACCTGCGCGGCCGGACGGTCGTCCCGGGCATCATCGACAACCACAACCACATCGTGCTGATGGGCAACCGCCCCGGGCACCACACGCCCCTCGAGAACGCGTACTCGATCTCCGACATCCAGGAGATCTACGCGGCGCGCGCGGCGGACGTCCCGGACGGTGCGTGGATCACCACGATCGGTGGCTTCCACATCAACCACTTCGTTCCGCCCGCCGAGACGCCCCGGTTTCCGACGCTCGCCGAGCTTGACGACGCAGTGCCGGACAACCCGGTGTACATCTCGCAGTCGTTCGCCGGGCCGTCGGTGACCAACAGCCTCGGCAAGGCGTTCTTCGAGAGTCGCGGGATTCCCGTCGGTGACGACGGCTCGATCGGGGGCGGTTTCGGCGACAGCCCGACCGGACGGGCCACCCTGGCGCTGCGAGAGACGCTGCTGGACTTCGAGGAGCGCAAGCGCGGCGCCGTGGACGCGATAGCGTACGGTCTCGGCCTCGGCGTGACCACCCACCTCGACCAGGGCGCCTTTCAGGCGACGGGCACATCCGCCGACGGCGCCGCCCACGAGGACAACTACACCATGCACCTGCCGTTCCTCAGCGTGCGCGATGACGGCGCTCTGGCCGCCAGGCTGCGCATCAACTTCCTGCACATGGAGTCCGACCCGGACACTCCGGAGCTCGCCGAGCGGCTGCGCAACGCGTTCCCGTTCTTCGGCGACGACATGGTCAGGACGGGCGGCATCGGCGAGTTCATCGCCCAGGGCACCGGTCCGGGGAGTCCGTTCCAGGCCGCCGCCCGGCGAATCGCCGAGGCCGGCTGGCGCGCCGAGGTGCACTCACTGGGCCAGACCGACTTCGTCGACGAGATCGAGGCCTTCGAGGCCGTCAACGCGGAGGTCGACATTACGGACCTGCGCTGGGTCGTCGCGCACGTGCCGTTCATCACCGAGGAGTACGTGAACCGGCTCAAGGCCCTCGGCGGCGGTCTGTCGCTCACCGGCTGGCGGTACCTCGCCGGCTCACCCGCGTCCAACGGCCCGCCGTTCCGGATGATCGTGGACAACGGGATCAACACGGGGATGAGCTCGGACGGCATGCAGATCGCGCCGATGAACCCGTGGATCCACATGTACTACGCCACCACGGGGCGCAACGCGCGGGACGTGCTGATCAACGACGGCCAGCAGATCACCCGCGAAGAGGCCCTGCGGTTGTACACCAGGGACAACGGCTGGTTCCTGCGCGAGGAGGACAGCCTGGGCACGATCGAGCCCGGCAAGCTGGCCGACCTTGTCGTGCTGAACGAGGACTACTTCACCGTGCCGGACGACCGCCTGCGGCACATCCGGTCGGTGCTGACGATCGTCGACGGGCGAGTCGTCCACGACACGGGGGAGGTCGGCTGATGAGCCCCCGGGTCTCGCGACGTGATGTGCTCCGGACGGGCGCGGCGGCCGGAGCGGCTGCAACGCTGGGGAGCTTGGGTGCAGCGCACGCGGCCGCCGGGCCACCCGGCCCGCGCGGCGGGCCCCCCGGCAGCGGCGCCGGTGGCGCGCTGACGTTCGTCAACGGAAAGATCCACACGATGGACGGCTCGGGCACCGTAGCGCGCGCCGCGTCGATCAGGAACGGCCGGTTCGTCGCGGTCGGCAACGCCGCCCCGAACCCCGGTCCGGGCGCACGAGTGATCAACCTGCACGGTCGCACCGTCGTGCCAGGGATCATTGAGAGCCACATCCACTCGGTGAGCCTGGCCAACCGCCCCGGGTACCACACCATTCTCGAGAGGGCGACCTCGATCGCGGACATCCAGGAGACCCTGGCCGCCCGCCGTCCCGACGTGCCCGAGGGTCAGTGGATCACATCGATGGGTGGCTGGCACACCAACCAGTGGGCCGAACGCCGGCTGCCCACCCGCGCCGAACTCGACGAGGCGGTGCCCGACCGGCCGGTGTTCCTGTACACGAGGTTCACCGGACCGTGCGCCACCAACACGCTCGGCAAGGAGTACTTCGACGCGGTGGACGACGGGCCGCTTCCGCACCCCGACGCCGTGAAGATCAACACGTCGGACGACGGTTTCATCGCCTCGGGCGGCTTCGGCGTGCCGACGCCGTCGACCACCGCGCTGTACGTCCTGCGCACTCTCCAGACCTTCGAGGACCAGCTGCGCAGTAGCCGGGACATGATGGCGTACTCCGCGAGCGTCGGGCTCACCGCGCACAGCGACAAGGTGCTGTTCCCCACGCCGGGTTCGCTGCACCCCAGCCAGGTGCTCTCCAACCTCGATCACTACCGGATGTACGACCCGCTGCTGCGCCTGCACCGGGACGGCGAGACGACGATCCGGATGGAGTTCAACTTCCTGCACAACCAGAGCGATCCCGACCTGCCGGAGTTGCGGCAGCGGCTGCGCAACCAGTTCACCTTCTTCGGCGACGACATGATGCGGACCGGAGGGATCGGTGAGTGGGCCGCTCCCCTCGGCGCGGGCGACGTGTGGTTCGAGGCGCAACGCCTCGTCGCCGAGGCGGGCTGGCGCAACGAGAACGCCGTGGACAACGTGGACCAGCTCACGCAGGTGGTCGAGGCGTGGGAGGCGGTCAACGAGGAGTTCGACATCACCGCCGACCGCTACATCGTCCATCACGTGCCGGAAGTCACCGAGGACCTGCTCGACCGCTTGCGCGCGCTCGGCGCCGGCGTGGTGATGCGGGCGTTCACCTGGATCACTGGGACGCCGGCGTCCAACGGAGCGCAGTTCCGGACCATCGTCGACCACGGGATCAAGGCGGGTATCGAGGGCGATGGCGTGCACATCTCCACGCTCACCCCGTGGCCGCACATGCACTACGCGGTCACCGGCGTCAACGCGCTCGGTGAGCTGATCAACGACGGGCAACAGATCACCCGGGAGGAGGCGCTGCGCGCGTTCACCCGGGAGAACGCGTGGTTCCTACGCGCCGAGGACGAGATCGGCTCGATCGAGGCCGGCAAGCTGGCCGACCTGGTCGTGCTGGACAGGGACTATTTCACCGTCCCGGAGGACGACATCAAGCAGATCAGTTCGGTGCTCACCGTTGTCGGCGGTGAGATCGTCCATGACACCGGCGAGATCAGGACGTAGCGGGCCAGGCCGTAGCAGGCAAGGACAACCGGGAAGAACGAATCGACCAGAACAAGAGGAGAGAGATGAAGCCGCGAGCACGAATCTACGGTGCGGCACTCGCAGCGGTCGCACTCGTCCTCGCCGCCTGCGGCGGGGACGATGACACCGGCACCGAGCCGGACGCTGACGAGGTCGCCGAAGAGGAACCGGAAGCCGAGGAAGAAGAGGAGGCGGGCGATGCGGAACCGAGCGGCGACCCGATCGTCGTCGGCTCGACCCTCTCCCTGACCGGAGCGTTCGGCGCAACCGGCGTCATCCATCAGATCGTGGGCGAGCAGTTCGTCGAGCGGCTGAACGATGGCGGCGGGCTGCTCGGGCGTCCGGTGGAATGGCGGTTGCTCGACGATGAGTCCGATACCGCGCAGATCACCCCGCTGTACGAGCGGCTGATCAATGAGGAGCAGGTCGACCTGATCATCGGCCCGTACGCGACGCCGAACATCATCCCCGCGGTCGCCGTCGCCGAGCGCGCGGGCTACATGATCCCACACCACACGGCGATCCATGCGCCGCTGCTGACCTACCAGTGCCAGTTCCCGAGCTGGTCGATGGACCCGCAGCCGGACGAGTACACCTCGGAGCTCCTGTTCGACATGCTCGCCAGCCTGCCCGATCCGCCGGAGACCATCGCGCTCGTCACCAACGAGAGCGGGTCCACGCAGCCGATGACCGAGGGGTTCGTCGAGCAGGGCGTCGGCGAGGGGATGCTCGGCCTCGCTCCGGACTACGGCCTCGAGGTCGTCGCCGATCTGGGGTACCCGCCGGGCAACCAGGAGTGGAGCTCCATCGCGTCCCAGCTACAGGACGCCGACGCGGACGTCGTAATCAACAACGGTCTCGGAGTGGACCCGGTCGGGATCATCGAGGCAATGGAGCAGTTGGACTACCGGCCGCCGATGTTCTTCTCGCTCTTCCCCGCGCCTGGGCCGCTGCTCGGGCTCGGCGAGCCCGCGGAGGGCACGCTATCGGTGTCGCTGTTCGAGCCGAACGATGCGCTGATCGAGCAGTACGGTGACGAGGTGCGAGGCATCGTGGACGAGTACCGTCAGCGCGCTGAGGCCGAGGGGCTGCCGTACACCGCGTTCGAGACCCAGGCGACTGCCTCGTGGAACGCGTGGGAGATCCTCGTCGGAGCCGTCGAGGGTGCCGGCTCGCTGGACCAGCAGGAACTGTGCAACTACCTGATCGACAACGGCGTGGACACCACGTTCAACGGTCACCTGGACTTCGACCCGGAGTCGAACAACTTCTGGGAGACCAACGTCGGTCTGAAGCAGATCCAGAACGGGGACTGGGTCATGGTGTGGCCCGAGGACCGCGCGGCAGCGGACGTCATGCCACCATCCGACAACTGACCCGCCATGGGCAGTCCCACCGCCGAGCCGATGAGGTCGCGTTGCTGAGTAGGTCGCCTCGATGAGCGTCGTGCAAGCGCTGGTCACTGGGGCAATGCTCGGTGGCGTGTACGCGATGATGGCGGTGGGACTGTCCGTCTCCTGGGGGATGCTGCGGATCATCAACCTGGCGCACTTCGGGTTGATACTGCTCGGTGCCTACGGCACCTACCAACTGGCCACCTCCTGGGGTATGAACCCGATACTCAGCATCGTCGTGACGGCTCCGCTGCTGTTCCTGCTCGGCGCCGGCCTGCACTGGGTGTACGAGCGCACCGGCCTGGCGGAGTTCACCTCGCTGCTGGTGAGCTTCGGGGTCATGATCATCATCATTCAGGTGGTGCACAACGTGTGGACCGCCGACTTCCGGCAGATGGGACCCGAGCTGAACCCGTACGGCACCGAGGCCTTGCGGCTGGGCGCGTTCACTTTCCCGGTACCGCGGTTGATCGCCATCGCATTCGGGGTGACGTTGATCGTCGGTGCCTGGGTCCTGCTGCGAACTACGTTTGCCGGCCGTGCCTTGCGAGCGTTCGCAGAGGACCGCGACATGGCCGCGGCGTACGGTATCGACCACCGCCGGCTGGGGATGCTGCTGGCCGGCGCGTCCGGCGCCACCGCGGCCGTCGCCGGCATGCTGTGGGCGTTGAGCTACACCCTCGTGCCGGACGCCCCGTTCGAGTGGATCGGGATCGTGTTCGCGGTCGTGATCCTCGGTGGGATCGGGCAGGTGCTGGGCACCCTGGCCGCCGGGCTGCTCGTCGGTGCGCTCTACAGCGTGACCTCGCTGCTGTGGGAGACCACGGCATCGCTGTTCGTGGTCTTCATGGCGATCGTCCTGGCGCTGCTGCTGCGGCCCTACGGCCTGTTCGTCACCGGCGGAGGCTCGAGGCGCGCCAGGCCCGCGTGGACGCGCAAGCTGAGGTTCGCCCGATGATCCGGCGTGGCGCGGTGGCGTTTCCGGTGGTGCTGCTGGCGCTTGCGGCGCCAGCGGTGTTCAGCGAGCGGCTCGGTGTGTCGCTGTTCTACATCTCGCTGCTGGCCACCTTCTTCTTCTGGGCTGCGCAGGCCCCCAGCTGGAACATCCTGTCCGGCTACACCGGCTACTTCAGCTTCGGCCAGGGCGCCTTCGTCGGTGTGGGCGTCTACACCACGGCGGTGCTGTCGTCCAAGCACGAGTGGAGCTTCTACCTCACCCTCCCGGCTGCGGCCGTGCTGTCGACGCTGCTCGCCCTGGGAATCGGGGCGCTGGCGTTCCGGCTCGGCTCGTTCCGCGGGGCGACGTTCGCACTGCTCACCCTCGCGGTGCCGTTCATCCTTGCCGCCGTCGCCCGGCTCAGCCCGGCGATCGACGGCGGCCAGGGCGTGCAGGTGCCGGTGCCGGAGGTGCCCGAACCGCTCGTTTTCCAGCAGCTTCTCTACCTGGTCACGCTCGCGATCGCCGGAGCGGCCGTGGTCAGCGCGTACGCGATCCAGCACTCCCGGTTCGGCTGGGCGCTGGCGGCCATCAGGGACAACGAGGACGTGGCGGAGGGCCTTGGCGTGCCGACCTTCCGCTGGAAGATGCTGGCCATTGCCGTGACCGGCGCCATCGGCGGTCTGGCGGGCAGCGCGTGGGCCCTGCAGTACGGGTTCGTCCAGGTTGAGGTCGTGTTCGGCCTCACGATCCCGCTGTTCGTGATCGTCATGAGCGTGCTGGGTGGCCGGACGCACTGGGCCGGCCCGCTGCTCGGTGCGGCAGTGATCGTGCTGCTCCAAGACCGGCTTGCGGGAGGCACCTTCGAGAGCTGGCGGCTGATCATCTTCGGCGGTCTGCTCGCGGTCATGGTCATCTTCGCACCGGACGGGCTGTGGATGCGGCTGCGGGTGCGGCCGTTGCCGCCCCTGTTCGCGGGCCTAGGGACATTGCTCGTACTTGTGCCGCTGCTAGACGTCGGGCTGCTCGACGCGGTCGCGCTCGCCGTGCTGGTGACGGTCGCCGTGGCGTTCTGGCCCAGCCGCTGGTTGCCCGCCCGGCTGCGCGTCCGGCCGGTGGAGGTCGCACCGGCCAGCGGGCCAGAGCCTGTTGCGAGCGGTGGCGATGCAGGGGCGGTGCCCCCGGAGGCGCCTGCACCCGTGAGCACCGGCGCGGCCGGGCCTACGGTCGACGCCAAGATCAACAGGGCTGACGCCGCAGGCTCGCAGGTGGTCGTCGAATGCACCGGCCTGGCGCGGTACTTCGGCGGCGTTCGCGCGCTGGACGGGCTGGACCTGCAGATCCGCGAAGGAGAACTGGTCGGGCTGGTCGGGCCCAACGGTTCCGGTAAGACGACACTGGTCAACCTGCTCTCCGGGGCGATCCGCCCCAGCCGGGGCAGCATCCGTATCGCTGGCCGCGACACGTCCCGGCTGGCACCCCACTCGTTCACCCACGTGGGAGTGACGCGGACCTACCAGATCCCCCGGCCGTTCGAGTCGATGACGCTGCGGGACAACGTGGCGATGGCGGTGATGTTCGGCCGGGTCCCCCACGGCCTGGCCGACGCCCGCCGGCAGGCAGCCGAGCACCTGGACTTCGTCGGGCTGGGCCACCTCGCGTCGGCCCGGCCGGAGGACATCAACCTGCACCAGCGGCAACTGCTGGAGATGGCGCGAGCGCTCGCAACCAGCCCGCGGCTGCTGCTGCTCGATGAGGCGCTGGCCGGCCTGAACCCCGCCGAGATCGACGACGCGGTGAACGTGGTGCGGCGCATTCACGCCTCTGGTGTCACGATCGTGATCGTCGAGCACCTGCTGCGGGTGGTCAACCAACTGGCGAGCCGCGTTGTGGTGCTCCATCGCGGCCGGTTGCTGGCCGACGGCGAGCCGCAGATCGTGATGAACGAACGGGCCGTCGTCAACGCCTATCTCGGGAAGAGCGGTCGCACCATGACCGCCAGTGGCGCAGAGGACGAGCATGCTTGAGGTTCGAGGGCTGGACGCGTTCCACGGCCACGCCCAAGCGCTCTGGGAGGTCGACCTCGACGTCGGCGACGGCGAGATCGTGAGCGTGATCGGGCCGAACGGTGCCGGTAAGTCCACGCTCGTCATGGCGATCGCCGGTGTGCTGCGCACGATCTGCGGGCGGATCGCCGTGGACGGCGCGGATTTGGCCGCGGTCGCGCCGCACCAGGTCTGCGCTCACGGCGTGGCGATCGTCCCGGAGGGGCGGCGGGTGTTCGCGCACCTGTCGGTTCGGGAGAACCTGCTGCTCGGCGCGTACCGGCCCGGGGCGCGCCCTGCGCACCGCGACACCCTCGCCCGCGTGGAGCGGCTGTTTCCGGTGCTGGCCGATCGATCCCATCAGTACGCGATGAACCTGTCCGGCGGGGAGCAGCAGATGCTCGCCATCGGACGGGCCCTGATGGCGCGACCGCGGCTGCTGCTGATGGACGAGCCGTCACTCGGGTTGGCCCCGGTGGTGATCGACGAGGTGTTCAGCGCGATCGAGGCGATCAGGGACGAGGGCGTGAGCGTGCTGCTCGTCGAGCAGGACGTCGAGCGAGCCCTCGCGATCTCCGGCCGGGGCTACCTCCTCAGCGAAGGCCGCATCGTCACCGCCGGCACGTCGGAGGAACTCCACGCGGACGCCCAGGTCCGGCAGAGCGTCCTCGGCCTGTAGCCCCTCCCCTGCTGCCCCCATTGATCACGTAAACCACCCGGCTAT
>CAZMXH010000087.1:0-10485 GCA_964570165.1 uncultured Actinomycetes bacterium | reverse complement strand
AGGCAAGCTCGCCCGCGGCAGCGCGCATCGGCACAGCCATGGGGGCGGTAAGGGGCACGAGCGTCAGCACCCGGACCGCCCACTCGGGTCCGCCCGCGACTGTGGTGAACACCAGGAAGTAGGCGGCCAGCAGGGTGAACGTCACCGGCCCGGTGCCGCTCTGGGCGTCCTCGGTCCGGGAGGCGAGCGCACCGAGCGCGCCGTACGCCGTGCTGTAGAACGTGTAGCCGAGGACGAACCAGACGACGAGCCACCCAAGCAGGCCGGGACTCACCGTAGGCACGTCAAGCTCGCCCCAGCCGGAGACCCGCAGCGCTACGGCGCCCACCGTCGCTAGGACGGTGACCTGCGCCAGGCCGAGAGCTCCGATCCCCAGAATCTTGCCGGCCAACAGGTGCCTCGGCCGAATGCGAGCCAGCAGCACCTCCACGACCCTGCTCGACTTCTCCTCCACCACCCCCGTGAGGACGAACGACCCGTACATCGCGATCGCCATGAACAGCAACACCATTGCGATCATCGCCACAGCCCGGCGTCCCTGGGCGTCCGGGTCGACGGCCTCCAGTGAGCGCGAAGTCACGTCCGGAGGGGCGACCAGGGCCGCCGCCGTGTCCGGATCGACGCCGAGATCCGCGGCACGGCTGGACACGGTGGTCTCGAACAGCGCCGCCGTGATGGCTGCATCCAGGCCTAGATCGGGCTCGGCGTTCCATACGACCTCGCGATCCGCGATCACCGCGGCATCGACGTCGCCTGCGGCTACCGCAGCCTCGGCGCTGGACACGTCGCCATACATCCTCACCTCGACGTCCAGCCCGGCACGTGCGGCCTCCGCGGCGACCCGCTCGGCCAGGACGGGGTCCGGCGCGTCGACCAGGCCGACCTTCCGCGCGTTGTCCTGGAACATCAGAGGCACGATGAGCGCGACACCGACGATGAGCACAGTGATGATCATTGAAGCGACGAACATCGGGCTGCGCGCTCGCTCGATGAGCTCGCGCCGAGCCACCAGCAGGACGCACCGCGTCGCAGTCATGACCGCACCGCCTCTCTGAACAGCTCGCTGAGCTCCGGCGGCTGGTATGACACCGCGATGAGGTCGCCGACCTTGCGGACGCGTTGGACCAAGTCCGCCAGGTCCACGTCCCGGCCGAGGCGCAGCCGCGCTGTCCCGTCCGCCACCGACAGCACCTCTACACCCTCCAGGACGTCCAGCCAGCCCTCAGGCGCGTCGCGGACGGCCAACGACAGCGTGCGGTGCGCACTCCGCGCGCGAAGCTCCTCCACGGCGCCGGACAGGACGACCCGGCCGTGGTCGATGATCACGACGTCCTCGCACAGATCCTCGACGAGGTCGAGCTGGTGGCTGGAGAACAGCACCGTGTTCCCCGCGGCCGCGCGCTCACGGAGCAGGTCCATCATGGTGTCCACCGCGATGGGGTCCAGCCCGCTGAACGGCTCGTCGAGCACCAGCAACTCCGGGTCGTGGACCAAGGCGATGGCCAACTGGAACCGCTGCTGATTGCCGTGCGACAGCGCCTCCACCCGATCCCGCCCGCGCTCCGCGAGGCCCAGCCGCTCCAGCCACCGGTCGGCGGCGTGCCGCGCCGCATCGCGGCCGAGACCGGCGAGGCGGCCGAAGTAGACCAGTTGGTCGAGCACCCGCATCTTCGGGTACACGCCGCGCTCCTCGGGCAGGTAGCCAAAGCGCAGCCGCTGCGCCGGCCCGACCGGCTCGCCGTGCCACCTCACCACTCCGCGATCCGGCTGGACCAGGCCGAACACCGCGCGCATCGCCGTGGTCTTGCCCGCCCGTTCGGCCCGAGAAAGCCGGTGATCCGCCCAGGCCGGACGCCGAACGAGCAGCCGTCCAGCGCGACCACGCTGCCGAAACGCTTGGTCAGCCCGTCGACCTCGAGAGTAGCCCGCATGATCTCAGCTTGCGGCCGCAACGGCCCCGGTAATAGGGCCAATCGATGTTCACGGGACGGGACGAACGGCACATTGCCGCTTAGAGCCTCGCTAGGGCTCCGCGCCAGTAGCGTCCAGCGGTTGTCCGCGGAGAAGGCCGCGACCTCCTCACCAGGGGTGCTCGACCGGCCGCGGCGGTGCGCCGCGCTCGAAGGCCGCTCCGGCGGCGCCTAAGGTGGCTGAGACCAGTCCGGAAGCCCCCGCTGCTCCCGCCTAGCCTTGTTCATCCCGATGACGCCGACATCTCTTCGTCCGGAGGACCGTCGCCGTTGCTGACGGATGAGGCCCAGGACTCCGCGGCGGCCGCGTGGCGTAGCAGCAGGCCGGCGAGGTTGCGCGCCTCGTCCGGGCTCAGCGCCAGCCATAGCGCGTCGTACTCCGGGTTCTGTCTGGGCACGTCGAGGATCACCCGCTCGGTGCGGGAATCCGGAGCGTAGAAGCAGAGTCGGCCTACCTCGACCGCACGTCCGTAGCTCGTGCGCATCGTCTCGAACCTGCTGTCCGCGCCCATGACGAATCCTCCCTGCTCCGTGAGACAGTGGCGCGAGGTTCCTCGTTTGAAGCGGCCTGACGGGGGGCTTCACAAGGTCCCGCTCCACGGGTCGAGATTCACCCAACTACAGGGTCCGTACCCAGAGGCGACAGTCCCTATCCTCATGACATTGGTCGTAGCAGCCCGCGCGATATGGGCCGACGCCAGGCCGCAGCCATGCATGGTGGGACCTTCGCCCCAAGCGGCTGGGACGGACGTCCCTGCTGGCAGGGCACACCGGCAGGTCAGACTGGATACGCACCCACCGGTCATTCGTCGAAGAGCCGCAGGTGTGGCCTGGATGGTCGATCGAGCACACGACCCGGCACCGCATCTGGGTATCCGTACCCGTGGCTCTTCCTGCGATCGCGCTGGTGGGTGCCCATTTTTCGCGGATGGAGTGGGGATATGAAGCGACGGAATACTTCGAACCCGTTCGACATCGAGCTCCACGTCGAGGACGGAATACCGAAAAGCGTCCAGGACCGCGCCAAGACCAAGATCGAAGAACTGACCAGGTACGCCTCCGAGCCGATCCTGCACGCCCGGCTCCGGCTGAGCCGCTCGCGCAACCCGGCGGTCGACCGCCCCGTGATGGCGCAGGCCAACCTGGACGTCAACGGCCGGCTACTACGGGCGCAGGTCGCGGCACCCACAGCCACCGAGGCGGTCGACCTGCTCGACTACCGCATGCGCCGCCAGCTACGCCGGATGGCGCGGCACTGGGAGGCCAAGCGCGGCGCGATGCCGAAGCAGGAGCCCAACGAATGGCGGCACATCAGCGAGCCGACGGAACGTCCGCCGTACTTCCCGCTGCCGGAGCACGAACGCCGGGTGGTACGCCACAAGACGTTCGCCCCCGGCCTCACCACGCCGGACGAGGCGGCGTTCGACATGGACATGATGGACTACGAGTTCTACCTGTTCACCGAGGCGGAGACCGGCCAGGACAGCGTCATCTACCGCGCCGGCCCAACCGGGTACCGGATGGCCCAGGTCGAGCCCGAGCCGGGGCGCAACTGGTCGACCGCGGTACCGCTGACCATCAGCGAACAGCCGGCTCCACGCCTCACGGTGGCGGAGGCCCAGACCCGCCTCGACGCGACCGGGCTACCGTTCCTGTTCTTCGCCGAGCCCAACACCGGGAGGGGAAGAGTGCTCTACCGGCGGTACGACGGCAACTACGGGCTCATTCAACCGGCTGACTGACCGTCCGGCTCGGACCGCGCCAACGCGCCGCCGCCTCACTCCAGGGAGGCGTCCCACTCGTGCAGGTCGGCGGCGTCCTTCGCCTGCTGCAACGCGTCCATCGTCCCGGTCTTCTTGTCCTGGCCGAAGATCGGGCTCTGCCAGCCGCAGGAGCAGTACGCCTGGGCGGCGCCTTCATTCATTTCGCGGATTGAGGTGTGGTGTCTCACACAATCACCGCCGTGCGGCCTTCCGCCGGATGCTGACCCGGTTCAACCGCCATGTCCAATGGGGCCAACCTTACGCCCGGTCGGCCGGATGGTGACAGCGCAGCAAGGTCACCGATACGCCTGATCGCCGGAGGCGGTCGCGGAATCTCAGCCATGGTCGTTGGTCCCGGGGTGCGTAGGCCCTTCGTCTGAAGCATGGATCTCCCAGGGACCGGCATGCTTAAGCATGGACACCGATCCGCGCACCGGCATGACGATCCTCGACGAAGACACCTGCTGGGAACTGTTCCGCTCCGCCAACGTGGTGCGCCTCGCGGTCGTGGTGGGCGATGACCTGGAGATATTTCCGATAAACGCCGCGATAGACGGCCGGACGGTGGTCTTCCGCACGGGGGAGGGCACGAAACTGGCCGCCCTGACGATCTCTGGCAGTGTGGTGCTCGAGGCTGACGGGTACGAGCCTGCCCTGGCCCAGGTATGGAGCGTGGTCATCAAGGGGGACGCAGAACGGCTGGAGACGTTTCCTGACATAGACCGTGCCGAGCAGTTGCTGCTTCCGGAGTGGACGGGCCATCCGAAGCAGTGGTTCGTCCGGGTGTATCCCAAGGAGATCACCGGTCGCCGGTTCTACCGTGGTGCGAACACGGCAACCGGAGACGAATGACCAAACCGGCGATTCGCTGCACGTTGCTCGGCGTCGGTGCGATGCGTTCGCCGCGGTATCGTCCGGCCGGCCTGCTGGTCTCTTACACCCGCCGCCGGATCATGTTTGACGGCGGCCCGGAGTCGGCGCCGGCGACCGACGTCGAGGCGTGGCTGGTCACCGACGAGTCGGCGGAACTGGCGGCACCCATCAGGCGCCTCGCGGCGCAGCACGGTCTGAAACCGCGGGCCGGCGACTACCGCATCGGTGATCTCCAGGTGGAGCGCCACGACGTCGTCCACACCTCCCATCCCACCTACGGGTACCTCCTGCGAGCGCACGGCCACCGCGTGGTGTGGGCACCGGAGTTCTGGGACTTCCCCGGGTGGGCGGACGGCGCCGACCTGATGTTCGCCGACGCCGCGGGCTGGCGACGGCCGATCCGGTTCCGCGGTGGGGTGGGCGGGCACGCGGCCGTCCTCGACGTCGCCGAGGAGGCACGCCGGCGGGGCGTGCGGCGGCTGGTGTTCGCCCACATCGGCCGTCCCAGCATCCGGGCGCAAGATGCAGGGCTGGACCCGCCGTACGGCGCCTGGGGTGTGGAGGGCCGCACCTACCTCGTCAGGTAGCCGCCGACGCCTCGGGTGCCGCGTGCCCGCCTAGCGGATCGCCGTCACTGGTGACTCGATCGGCTCCGTACGCTCCAGCGGGACGCTCGGCAGCATGCGGTCCATCCAGCGGGGCAGCCACCAGGCCCGGCTGCCGAGCCACCCCATGACGGCGGGAACGATGAGGCAGCGGACCACGATCGCATCGATGAAGACCGCCACCGCGAGTCCCAGTCCGAACTGCTGCAGCATCCGGTCGGGGCTGAACATGAACGCCCCGAACACCGCCACCATGATGGCGGCTGCGGCGGTGATCACCCCGCCCGTCGCGGCCAGGCCCTCGCGGACCGCCCGCGAGTGGTCCCGGGTCCGCGCCCACTCCTCGTGCATGCGGGAGACGAGGAACACCTCGTAGTCCATGGACAGCCCGAACACGATGGCAAAGATCATCACCGGGACGAACGCCTCCACCGGACCGGCCGGGACCCCGAACAGCCCGTTGCCGAACACAAGCGTCACCACACCGAGGGCCGCTCCGATGCTCAGCACGTTCAGCACCGCCGCCTTGAGCGGAATGAGCACGGACCTGAAGACCGCCATCAGCAGCAGCGCTGACAGCCCCACCACCACGGCGAGGAACAACGGCAACCGGTCGCTCACCGCTCCGGCGAAGTCGTCCGCTGCGGCCGTCGTTCCGCCGACGAGATATCGGCCACCGGTCTGGTCGGCCAGTTCCGGCAGGACGTCGCTGCGAAGCGTCGAGACGAGGTCACTCGTCGCCTCGTCCTGCGGCGCGGTCTCCGGGATAACCATGGCGATGCTCAGGTCTTCACCAGGCACCTCCTGCGGCGGGGTCGCGGCTGCGACCCCTGGCGTCGCGGCCAACGCCTGCTGGAACCGCGCTCCCGTGTCGCCGGCCGCACCGTCCGCGAGGACGATGAGCGGCCCGTTGACACCGGGCCCGAACCCCTCGGCCAGCAGGTCGTAAGCCTGCCGGCTCGTCGTTGACTCCGGATCGTTCCCCGCGTCGGCGAAGCCGAGCCGCATGCCCAGGGCAGGAACGGCCAGCACGGCGAGGAACGCGACCGCGGCGGCCAGCGGCACGAGCGGGCGCCGGGCTACGAGGTCCGCGAGCCGCCGCCACCGCCGGCCTTCCTCGCGGCCCGTGCGTTCCGCGTGCCGGATGATGCGCCGCTCGATGCGGCGGCCGAACACGCTCAGCAGTGCCGGCAGCAGGGTCAAGGACGCGACCATGGTGACCAGCACGGTCAGCGCGACTGCAAGCGCGACCCCCTGCAGCGCGCCCAGCCCCAGCGCGAACATGCCCAGCAGCGCGATGACGACGGTGCCGCCGGCGAAGATCACAGACCGACCCGCGGTGTCGAGCGCCGTCCGCGCGGCCTGCTGCCGGTCGGCGCCTCCGAGCAACTCCGTACGGTACCTGGCGAAGATCAACAATGCGTAGTCGATGCCGACACCGAGACCCACGAGCATCATCAGCGGCGGTGTGTATCCGGCGATGGTCGCGGCGTTGGACAGGATGACGATCGCACCCAGCGTGCTGCCGACGGCGAAGATCGCCGTGATGACCGGGAGAGTGGCCGCGAGGAACGACCCGAACATGAGCACCAGGATCACGAGTGCTGCCAGAATCCCGGCGGCCTCGGCCGGGAAGCCCTCTGCCTCCTCGACCCCGCGGACGGCGTCGCCGCTGAGCTCCACCTGCAGCCCGTCACCGCCTGCCGCCTGCGCGGCGTCGATGATGCTGTGGACGGCCTCATCCGGGACGTCCGCCGCGCTTCCGTCCAGCACCACCGTGGCGTAGGCGATGGTGCCGTCGCGCGAGATTGCATGCTCCGACTGGTACGGGCTCTGCACGCTGGCGACGTGCGCGAGCCCGCTCACGTCGTCGAGCATCCCCTCGACGCGATCTCGCGTCTGCGCGTCCGCGACGCCGTCGGCGTCGTGGACCACGATCTGTACGGTGTCGCCGGAGCGTTCAGGAGCGTGCTCGGCCATGATGTCCCGCAACTCCTGTGACTCCGTGCCAGGCAACGTGTGGTCGTCGTGGTACGCGCTGCCGACCGCCTGGGACACCCCGGTGACTCCGGCCAGTACGGCCAGCCACAGCACGAGGGCGAGCCAGCGGTGCCGCTGCGACCAGCCGGCGAGCCGTTGCATCCGGGTGGTCGGCGGGTTGTATGTCATGGTGGTCACTGTCGAAGCTCCTCCTGAAACACGCAGGGCGTTCGCCCAGCTAGGACACGTCCAGGATCGGCGTGACCACCCAGGCTCGTCGTCGGGCGACAGGCGACACTTCCGTTACGGCGCCGGTTGCGGGTGCCCGCGCTCCGGTACGCCTGGAGTTGTTCCGCTGCGTCCGCACCTGTTGATCCGCTGAAGGTGACCAAGGCGCGCGTGGCGTGTCGGGGCGCTCAGATCGCGAGCCGTCCACCCTATGGTTGAGCGGAATGCCCTCGACGATGGACGGTGCGGATGATCGCCAAGTACGCCACCGCCTGTGCGGTCTGCCCGCGGGAGATCCGTCCCGGCGACGAGATCGTCAGCCTGGGCGGGCGCGGCAAGGGCAGGTGGGCCCACTCCGGGTGTAAGAAGGGAAGCCCGACGCCGGAGGGTGCGCTCGCCGTCTACACCGACGGCGCCTGCTCCGGAAACCCCGGACCTGGTGGCTGGGCATGGGTGGTCGCCGACGGGCGGCAGGCGTCGGGCGCGGAGCCCGTCACCACCAACCAGCGCATGGAGATCCGGGCCGTACTCGAGGCCGTCCGCGCGTTGCCCGGACCCCTCGCTGTCGTCAGCGATTCCACGTACGTCGTCAAGTGCTTCCGCGACGGCTGGTGGCAGCGCTGGCGCACACGCGACTGGATGACGACGGCGAACAAGCCCGTTGCCAATCGCGATCTTTGGGAGCCCCTCGTCGACCTGGTCAAGGAACGCGGCGACGTGACGTTCCAGTGGGTGAAGGGCCATTCGGGAGACCCCCTGAACGACCTCGCGGACAAGCTCGCCGTCGCGGCTTACGCGAGCAGCCCTAGACCTCGCCGCTCGGGCTAGCAGCGGAGGCGGAGCCGACGGCCCTGATGCCGTGGACGCCGACATCGCTTATTCAGGCGAGCCGAACCCGTGAGGCTCGCCCCCGGTCGCTCCGCCGTTGACGACCGAAGGGCATAGGTGCAGGAAATCCGGGTAGCCGGACGCAAGCCGGCCAGAGACGGGACCGGACGCAAGCCGGCCAGAGACGGGAGTAGATCTATGCCAGCGCGTGAAGAGATGCCGTCTACGATCCAGCGCTCGTCCAAGAAGGCGCAACGGACGTGGAGCAAGGCGCACGACTCCGCGGTGGAGACCTACGGCGAGGGCGAACGCGCACACCGCACCGCGTTCGCCGCCCTCAAGCACGAGTTCCATAAGGTGGGCGACCACTGGGAGCCCAAGGAGAACAAGGGCCCGTCGGACAAGCAGGCGCAGCGCTCGACGCCGCAGTCGCGGAAGAGCCGCAAGACCGCCGGAGGAGTGGACGCCAACGCGTCGAAGAAGGATCTCCTCGACACCGCCCGCAAGCTGGACGTCAAAGGGCGCTCACAGATGTCCAAGGACGAACTCGTCGACGCCATCCAGAAGGAGAACGCGAAGCGCACGCGGCAAAGCCGCAACTGAGCACGGTGTCAGTCCACGATGTCGGACGTTGTGGGCTGGCACACCCAGCTCTTCGCGCTAACCGGCCTGATGTCCTGAGGGCGCGGCAGTCGGCCGTGTCCCAAGCCGTTTCCCACACCTTCGACGTCGCTCGACACGCCCATACCATTCTCGACTAGACGAATTCTGCATAAGGGCGTATGGTGCGCGTCCATGCCAACGTTCCCGAAGTATTGCCAGGGCGACATCACCGCACCGGTCAGATGTGCCACGGCACGCCGTTTCCGTAGCCCCGCGATCGCCAGCGTGGCTTGAAGAGCGGCCATCGGCTGGCGCCGCTCCTTCGGCGCCCATTGGCAGCGCGGTCGTATCTCGAGTCCGGGGTTCGAGATACGGTCCGGGCCCCCTGAGAACTCAACCCGGAACTTAACGAAAGGAGAGCGATCGTGAGGAGGATCCTCACCGCGGCCGCGACCGCCGCGCTCGTGGTCGTAGGCCTCGCCACCCCCACGTGGGCGGACGAAGGCTATTACCCGATCGGAGGGTGGGCACTTCAGGACACCGACATTCATGCCGATGTGGACTGGTCGGACTGCGACCCAGGCCCCACCCGCACGGACGCGTCGCGTTCGGAGATCATCGACGAGCGGACAGTCGATCTAACTCAGTGGAAGGACGCCGCCCCGCCGCCGCATTACGGCACGTCCATCGAGACGGCGAACCTGGGCCTCACCGGCGACGTGGTGACGGTCAACTACGAGCTTGACGGGGCGGACCCAACTGCGAGCGCGATCCGGTTGTTCATCTACGATCATGCGGACGCCGACACGGACTGCACTGCCCCGACTCACTTCACGGCCGTGCCCGCGGGCAGTGCGCTAACGGGCACCCTGACAATCGATGTCGGGTTCGATGGCGAGATCGGCACGGTAGGCCTCGTCTACGACTCCAGCAACAGTGGGGGTAATGACGGGACGGTCCGATTCACCGAACTTAAGGTCGATGAGACGTTGGTGCGCTTCTTGCCGCAGGAGGTGACGCCCGAAGCGCCCGAGTTCACCCACCCGGTGTGCGATGACCCGGGCAGCGTGTCGATTCCCGAGGTCGAGGGCGTTAACTACTCCGGCGCCGAGGACGGCCAAGAGCTCGAGCACGGCGAGAAGGTCACCGTGACCGCCGCGCCGGCTGAGGGCTTCGTGTTCCCCGAGGGCGCCCAGACCGAGTGGTCGTTCACGGCCAGTGCCAAGGGTTGCCCTGGTGAGGACGGCAAAGACGGCAAGGATGGCGCCGACGGCAAGGACGGCGAGCAGGGTCCGCCTGGGCCTCCGGGACCAGAGGGACCGCAGGGTCCGGAAGGCCCCAAGGGTGAGGACGGCAAGGACGGTGTCGACGGCAAGGACGGCAAGGTCGTTGTCGTGGACGACGACACCAAGCCGGCCGGGTCGGAGAAGCTCGCGCAGACCGGAACCTCCACCGGTCAGCTCGCACTGATCGGCGCGATCGTGGTCGCCCTCGGAGCGGGTGCACTGCTGTTCCGGCGCGTGATCCCGTTGCCGGGAGGTCGCTACCGGTCGTAACGCACGCACGTCGGTCGAGCGCCTTGCTGAGTGGCTTGATGCCTCAGGACGAGACTGTCGCCGGCGTCTACACCGGCCC
>CAZMXH010000086.1:7921-10600 GCA_964570165.1 uncultured Actinomycetes bacterium | reverse complement strand
GTCTCGCCATCAGCCGCCCTTCGAGTGGTCACAGTGCTGTGCCGAGCCTATGCCGTGCTCGCGCAAGGCTGCTAAGGGCCCTGGGTGCCCGTCGTCGCGAGCCCGGCACGTATCTGACGTGGCCTTCCAAGCCCCGATGCGGAGCCCGTACCGAGGCCACACGTTGACACAGCATCTCCGGGTCAAGCTGCTTGGCTAGCTGAAGGTCAGCACCAACTTTCCGACATGCTCCTGGCGATCCAGAATTCGGTGCGCTTCCTGCGCCTGATCCACAGGAAGAACGGCATGCAGCAGTGGCCGGGTACCGCTGCGGCCGAGCCAGTCCAGGGCAGCTTGAAAGTCGTTCCAGCCGCCGAAGGGAGCCCCGATGATGCGTCGATGCCACTGGTAGAGCTCACGCACGCTGATGTCAGGCGAGTCGCCACCCGTGGCGCCGCACACCACCATCCGTCCGCCCGTCGCCAGGGCTCGAATGGACTCTCGCCACGTCGGCGCGCCGACGGAGTCGACCACGACGTCCACACCAGCGCCGCCGGTGGCGTCGAGCACCTGACGTGACCAGTCGGGCACGCCTCCGTCGAGCACCCGATCGACGTAGGGCAGTTCCGCAAGGCGCCGCCGCTTCGTAGCGTCCCGGCTGGTCGTCCAGACCTCGGCTCCCGCGCTTGCCGCGAGCTGCAGCGCCGCGATCGACACACCGCCGCTACCGCCAACGACCAGCACCCGTTCACCGACGTCGAGTCGGGCGGCTGTGACCAGCATCGACCATGCCGTTGTGTAGGCCGTCGCAACGGCCGCGGCCTCCATCAGGCTCAGCTGTGCCGGCTTGCGAATCAAGCTGTCGGGCGGCAGCGCGACACGTTCGCATTGCAGGCCCCAGACGTCCTCGCCGCGGATCGCGTAGTCGGAGCACCTGCTGGTCCAGCCGCTGCGGCATGCCCGGCAGAGTCCGCACGAGATGCCGGGGAAGACGACGACCTCGTCACCGGGACGCAGGTCGGTTCGCGCCGCTGGGCCGACCTCGATGACCGTTCCGGCGCCTTCGGCACCCATGACGTGAGGGAGCTGACGCGGCTGGCGGACGCCCGGCCCGGACAGGCCCTGGCGGACGAAGACGTCGAGCCGGTTCAACCCCGACGCCGCGATCTGGACGAGCACGTCGCCCGGGGACCGGTCCGGCTCTGGGACGTCGCTGACCTCGACGGATTCCGGTCCGCCGTACTCACGCAGAACGACTGCGCGCATGGGCGCTCAGGCCCAGACCTGCTCGAGGACCCGGATGATGTTGCCCCCCGTCACGGCCTTGATGTCGTCGTCGCTGTACCCGTGCTTTACCAACCAACCGACGATGTTGTGGAAGCACTCGGTCGGGTTCTCGAGACCAGCCACGTACGGCACCTTGGGGTATTCCGGGCCTGCCGTGGCATTGTGCACGCCGAGGTTCGCGGCGAAGACGTCGTGCAGCTTGACGTGGTCCCCGTACAGCGTGTCCGGGCCGAAGGCGACGTGCTCGATCCCGACCAGGTCCACGCAGTAGGCGAAGTGGTCCATCACCGACTCGAGCGAGTGCTCCATGTGAGACCTGGACAAAGTCGTGTGCGGCGCCGCCTCGAGACCGATGACGCCGCCGGTCTCGGCGCAGCCGCGCAGCACGTCATCCGGCTTCATACGGGGCGTCGGCCACACGCTGCGCGCACCGGCGTGGGTAATGAGGACCGGGCGGTCTGATGCGTCGAACGTGTCGAGGCAGGTCCGGTCGCCCGAGTGCGAGACGTCTATGGCGATGCCAAGCTTGTTCATCCGCTCTACCGCCCGCCTGCCGAACACGGTAAGGCCGCCGTCCCCGGCCTCCTTGAGCCCGCTGCCCAGGGTGTTCGCCTCCGAGTAGGCGATACCCATCTGGCGCACGCCGAGGCCGTAGAGGATGTCAATGCGGTCGATCTCGTTCTCGATGGGCGTCGCCGCCTCCAGGGCCAGGACGATCGCGAGCTGGTCATTGCGGTGCGCGTCGTAGATGTCCTCGAGCTGGTACGCCACGCGCACGTAATCCTGGTGTGCGATGTCGGATAGCCGCATGCCAAGGTCGTAGATTATGTCGTCCCACTTCCAGCCCGAGTTGGACGTGATGCAGGCGGTGCCGTCCATCAGGTTGTCGAAGACCGCCGTCAACCCGGACCGAGATAGGCCGAGGTAGCCGGTGCGCTCGCGACCGGTCCTGATGTAGTCGCGCACCTGTGTCATGTCGCGGGGGAACACCTGCGGGTGGTCGTGAAGGCTGATGACGATGTTCTGCTCGATCAGCGCGCGGGTGCGTTCGGATTGTTCGGGCGTCAGCCCGAGGTCGTAGGCCGGCACCCGGCCGAGTTCCTCGGCGAGTTCGAAGCTCTGGTAGTCGACGCCTTCGTCGAGATAGGAGTACGACGTGTACCCGTCATACCGGGCGGATCGGTACGGTGTCGCGGGCTGCGCAGCGGTCTCGGTCACCGGGTCCTCCTTCACAGTGTGTGCGGTACTTCCAGAACCGGCGTGGCGCTTGTGAGGTAGACACGCTTCACGGTCTGCAACTCGAGTCCGATCTCCGAGCGCCGGATGCCCGGCAGCGACCCGAGCACCTCGGTGTTGAACCGGTACAGGCTGTCGAGATCCGGCAAGATCACCTCGGCGACGAGGTCGCTCTAG
>CAZMXH010000086.1:6980-7911 GCA_964570165.1 uncultured Actinomycetes bacterium | reverse complement strand
CTGAGGTCTATGTTCAGCCACAGCACGAGCTCACACTCGTATCCCATCATCCGGGGGTCCACGAGGGTGGCGAACCGCAGCGCGCCGGCGGCCCTGAGCGACTCAACGCGGCGGCGTACGACAGACTCACTCACGTCGGCCTGGTCCGCGAGCTCGGCCACGCTGAGCCGCCCGTCATCGGCGAGTAACTGGAGCAGCTGCATGTCGGTGGCGCTAAGTGTGAGCGGCTCGGCTTCCTGCGCGATGGCGGCAGGCGTCGATGCCGCAAGACCGGTCGCATCACCCCCGAGCACCTCCCGGCTCCAGTCGTAGGAGGTCTTGAAGTTGCGCAGCACGCTCTCCGTCGTCGTGCTGGTGATGCCCGGAATGGCGTTGAGCTGGTGCACCAGGAGCATGGCCAAATGTGCTCGGGACGGGACGATGATCTCGAGTATGAGGTCGTAGCTTCCGGTCAAGAGCGCGACGAACCGGACGTCGGGCCGCTGTGCGAGGGTCCGCGCGACCGACGCGACTGCGCCGACGGCGCACTTGAGTTGCAGCAGGACGGGGAAGCCGAGGCCGCAGCGGAGCGGGTCGGCCACCCCGACGATACGGAGGTAGCCCTGGCGCAGCAGGCGGTTGGCGCGTCGCGAGACGGTGGACTCAGAGGCGCCGACCACCTTTGCCACCTGGTGCCACGTAGCGCGCCCGTTGATCTGGAGTGCTGCGACGATCTTCCGGTCGAGGGTGTTGAGCACCGGCGTGTCCGGTGGCACAACGGGCAACCGGCGCCCGCTAGGGGATTCCGCCCACAGGTTTGGCATCGTGCAGAGATCCCTCCAACGCTGAAGCAGTGGTACCGACTCAGCCGGATAAATGCCGGTCGTATCCCAACGCATGTGAGTATTTCTGCAACTGTAACATGTGAAATCTCAGATTCGCTCACCAGAGC
>CAZMXH010000086.1:2655-6970 GCA_964570165.1 uncultured Actinomycetes bacterium | reverse complement strand
CCTTGCAACACTAGCAAGCACTTTGCCGGCTGAGCCGGAGGAGGAGCATTGGCGCGTCGAGGGACGCATCAGGGCGACGTCCCGGCGGCCCCGTGGCTGGCCGTCACCGGGGACGTGGTCGTACGACGCTCGCCGTCCGGCTGCGACGACCGTGTCCGCCGGCTACTGGCCGATGCCGCACTGAGCTTCGGCAACCTGGAGGTCCCGCTGACCACCAGGGGAACGCCGGCCGAGAAGGCCATTACGCACCGCGCCGACCCGAAGCTCAGCACCGACCTCCGTGATCTGGGCTTCGACGTCCTGACGCTGGCCAACAACCACGCGCTGGACTTCGGTGTCGACGGTATGCACGACACTGTCGCGGCGCTGGCGGACGCGGGACTAGCGGCCGTCGGTGCCGGAAACGACGCCTCCGAGGCGCTCCGCCCTCTGCACAGGTCGACGGCAGGGGGCACCGTGGCGCTTCTCGGCCTGTGCGCGGCGTTGCCGCCCGGATTTGCGGCCGGGGCGGCGCGCCCTGGCGTGGCTCCGCTACGGGTGCTGCAGCAGGTGTCGGTCGACCCGGCACTCGCCGCCGAGCAACCGGGCATGGCGCCGTTCGTGCACACCAGAGCCCACGGGCCCGACCTAGACGCCGCGTGTAGCGCCGTCCGTGAGGCGAGCAGGACGGCCGACATAGTAGTGGTCGCCGTCCACTGGGGTGTTCCCCTCGGGTTCGCAGCAGCGTCCTATGGCGTGCTCGCCGAGTACCAGCGGCCCGCCGGGCGAGCACTCGTCGATGCCGGAGCCGATGTGGTCGTGGGGCACCATCCACACGCGGTGCAGCCGGTCGAAGAGTATCGCGGGGGCCTCATCGCGTACTCCGTCGGCAACTACGTCTTCCACGACTGGGACGCGGTGCCGTCCTCGAGCTTTCCGATGCAGGTTCCGGCTGCGCCGTACCGCAGCCCGTTCGGCGCGGCGGAGACCCGTGACTCTGTGATCGTGACGATCGACCGCGACGATGAGGGGTCCCTCGTCGTGGGGTTCGTCCCGACGACTATGGCGGACGGCGACCCCGTCGTGCCGGCGCCGGAGCACGCTTCGGCGATCCTGCGACGGCTGGTCGAGCCGGCCCTCGAACAAGACGGCGGCGGCACAGTCCCGACGGTCCACGTGCACGACGGCGGGTATGCAGGCATGACCGTGGGAGAGGTGAGTCTTGCGCGCCGATCCTGAGCCCGGCCCGGACGCCCCGACGTTCTACGAGGCGGACGGGGTCATCGACGGGGTGCACGCGGCCCTGCGTCGCGGGCACGGGCTGCTGGTGCAGAACGGGCGCGTAACGGCCGTCGGCCCCGCGGCGGCGGTGTGCCCGGCTGACGCCGGGCGGGTGGCATTCCCTGGCTGCGTCCTCGTTCCGGGGTTTGTGGACGCGCACACGCACATCACCATCCGCCCGGAAGAGGGCGGCCAGCACGAGCAGTTGCAGGGCCCTCCCGCGTGGCAGGCGATCCGGGGCGTGGGCAACCTGCGGCGGATGCTCCGGTCAGGCGTCACGACCGCCCGGATCATGACCGAGAGGCACGACATCGACTATCAGTTCCGCGCGGCCATCGACCGGGGCGAGGCCGAGGGCCCCCGGCTGCTCGTCGCCGGCCCCGGCCTCAGCCCGCCGGGCGGCCACGGTAGCGCGGGAGACGGCGTCGCGGGCTCGGAAGCGCTGCGGCGGGCAGTCCGCGAGCGGATTCGTAAGGGAGCCGATCACATAAAGATCTTTATGACGGGTGGCGTCTCGAGCACCGACACCGCGCTCGAAGAGTCCAACTACAGCGCGGAGGAGATACGCGCTGTGGTCGAGGAGGCGCGGGCTGAGGGCCGGTATGTGGCGGCACACGCCCACGGAGGGCCTGGTGTGGATCTCGCCGTCGCCGAGGGCGTGCGCTCCATCGAGCACGGGGCACTGCTCACCGAGGCCAACGTCGCGGCGATGGCAGCCGCCGGGACGTGGCTGGTCCTGACGAACGCCATCCTCTTCCACCCCGAGGGCATTGAGCGGGGCGACGCCTCAGCGCCGGCGATCCTCGCCAAGGTCGAGCAGGCGCGGCGCAGTATGGCGGGTGCCGCACGGATGGCCCGGCGGGCCGGCATCGCGGTCGCGGTGGGGACGGATTCGATGCACGGCCGGTTCGGCTACGAGCTGCAGTGGATGGTCGAGCACGGCTGGACACCCCTCGAGGCGCTGCGGGCGGCGACGAGCGGCGGCGCCCGGCTGCTCGGCCTCGACCACGAGATCGGCACGCTGGCACCCGGGTGCCGCGCCGACGCGGTCGTGCTGCCCGCCGACCCACTGGCCGACATCGGCGCAGTGACTGAGGTGGTGGCGGTGATCAAGGACGGTGTGATCGCCGCAGGCCAGTACCAACGTGAGGTCCGAGGAACTGGAGAGTGATATGGCAGAAGACGTCCAGACCTCTTGCCGCATCGCCTACCTGGTGCCGGGCCCGATGCACCGCACCGAACTCGGTTCCGCGGAGTTGAAGCGGCGGCAGGGCAAGTTGCGCGAGTGGGCGTTCGCGGGTACCGAGGTCGACGTTCTGGCGGTTGATGAGGGGCCGGCATCGATCGAGTCGATGTACGAGGAGTACCTGAGCATTCCGCCTACGGCGCGCCTGCTCCGCGCCGTGGAGAAGGACGGCGCCGACGCGGCCATCGTAGGGTGCTTCGGCGACCCCGGCCTCGACGGGCTCCGCGAGATCAGCGAGATCCTCGTCGTGGGTCCAGCCGGCGCCTCGGTCGCGCTCGCCACGACGCTCGGGCATCGGTTCTCGTTCGTGACCGTGACCGCGACCATCGTGCCGGCGCTGCGGAGGCTGGCCTGGGAGGCCGGCGCCGCCGATGCACTGGCGTCCGTCCGCTACGTGGACATTCCGGTGCTACAGCTCAATGCCGACCACGACGCTGCGGTGGCGGCGATGCGCTCCGAGGGACGCGCGGCCGTGGAGGAGGACGGCGCCGACGTGCTCGTCCTCGGCTGCATGAGCATGGGGTTCCTCGACGTCGCTGAGCAGCTGACCGCGGAGCTCGGCGTTCCGGTCATCAACCCGGCGAAGGCGGCGCTGAAGCTCGCCGAATCGACTGTGGCGCAGGGGCTGCGGCACAGCCGCCGCGCCTACCTCACCCCACCCAAGATCGCCGCCGGCCGCACGGTCGACGAGCTGTTCATCGAGCGGAAGGATGCGCCGTGACGAGGAGAACAGGTCGAACGCTCCGCCGCCGGCTGCAAGTGCTCGCAGTCGCCGTCCCCGCCACCGTCGTGCTGCACGCCACGACCGCCGCCGCGGGCCAGCTCGTGGAGGTGACAGGAGATTTCTCGACCGATGGCGCCGACGCCGCCGTCACCTTGGAGTACGTGGTGACGGCCGGCGAGGCGGCAGTCGAGACCATCCCCGTCACCGGGCTGCACTTCGGGAACGCCGGTCTCGGAAGGATCGAGGCGACCACAGCGGACGGTGAGCCGATGGAGGTCGAGATCGAGGAAGCGGCGAGCAGCACGACCGCGGAGCTCATTCCGCCGGCACCAGTCCAGCCCGGCGAGGAGCTGCGATTCACGTTGTCGTACGAGGCGGTGCAGGCTGTCAGCGCCCTGGACGACGACACGAACGTGATCGAGATCCCTGTTCTCGCCGTACCGTGGGCTCCGGCGGAGTCCCGAAGCGGAGTGTTCACCGCGCGCCTGATGCTTCCCCAGGGCTATCACTTCTCGGAGGGCTTCCCCAGCGTCCCCGAATCGGTCGAACAAGCAGGGGGCGCTGACGTCGTGACCTACGACGTGCTCGTGATGCCGGCGCTAGTGCGGGCTGTGGCAACGCCCGGACCGGCGCCGTTCTTCAGCTACCAGAGAGTCCTGGAGATCGTCGCGGTCGTCGTCGCGGTCGCCAGCGCGGTCCTCCTCTATCTCATGACGGTGTCCCGGCGGCCAGGGCGCCGCGCGGTAGCCGTTGGTCAGGAAGGGAGCAGCTGAGATGGGCACGCTTGTGGACGCCGGGTTCATTATCTGGGGCTACTTCGTGTTGTACATCCTGATCATCATCGCGTACGGCATTTGGATGATGATCGCCAACCGGCGGGACAGCGGAGGCCGGCGCCCGCACGAGCGGCAGGGGTGAGCCGATGTCGACTCAAGTTGTGATCTTCGCGTGTTACTTCCTCGTGATCCTGGCCATCGGCTATATCGGCCTGCGGGCGACCCGCACCGACGCCGACTACTTCATCGCCGGCGGAAACCTCGGCTGGGTGATCGGCGGTGCGAGCATCGCCTCGACTCAGATGAGCT
>CAZMXH010000086.1:0-2645 GCA_964570165.1 uncultured Actinomycetes bacterium | reverse complement strand
GCTCGGGGCTGTTCATAGGGACGATCGGCTTGATGTACGCCGTGGGATGGTCGTTCGGCTGGGTCGTCTTCGTCTTCCCGATCGCCTACTGGTTCATGGTCGCGGTGATCGCGCCACGGTTCACCAGACAGCGGAAGCTGTCGCTGCCGGAGTTCATCGCAGCACGCTACTACAGCGACGGCGCCCGGGTGGTGGCGGCGATCATCATTCTGATCGCGTTCGTGGTGTACATCTCTGCCCAGGTCGTCGCAGGCGGCCTGATCGCCAACACCATCTTCGGTATCCCGACCGAGACCGGCATGGTGGTGTTCACGGTCATCCTCATCGCATACACGGTCATCGGCGGGATGTTCGCAGTGGTCTATACCGACTTCCTGCAGATGATGATCATGTTGCTCGGCGCGGCGATCGCGGTACCCATCGTGCTCCGGCAGGTCGGTGGCCTGGACAACCTCTTCGTCCTCGTGCAGGAGGCCAACCCGGTGGCGCTGACCTGGGAGGGGATGCCGCCCAGCCTGCTGTTCACCCTGGGGCTTGCCTTCCTGCTCGGCGCGATGGCGCGCCCGGAGCAGCTCATCCGCTTCTACGCGATGAAGGACATGCGCACGATCCGCCGGGGTGTCGGGTTCGTCATCATCCTCGTCGGGCTGGCGCACACGCTGGTGTTCTTCCTCGCGCTCGGCAGCCGCGTGCTTTTCCCGAACATTGGCGGTGGGGATCTGGCGATGCCGCTCATCACGCAGCACGCGATGCCCCTGTTCCTCGGTACGGTCATGCTCGCCGCCGTGGCTGCCGCGATGATGTCGACTGTGGACTCCGTACTGCTCGTCGCTGGTGCGGCGCTTTCACACGACATCTACGGGACGATCCGTCGTGAGTCGAGCATGCGGCGACGGATGGTGGTCGCCCGGATCGGCACCGTCGTCGTGGGCATCATCCCGCTGGGCATGCTGCTGGTCGGCTTCGCCGAAGGTGAGTTGGTGCAGATCATCGTGGCGCTGTTCTCCGCGCTCATGGGCGCGGCATTCCTCGTTCCCGTAGTGGCGGGGGTGCTGTGGCGGCGTGCCACCCGGGAGGGCGCGATCGCCTCCATGGTGGGCGGGGTCACCGCGACTTTCCTGTGGCGGCAGTTCGGGGACACCTCATCCATCGACCCCGTGGTGCCCGGGTTCCTGACCGCGCTCGTGCTGATGGTCGGGATCAGCCTGCTCACGGAACGCCCACCGGCCAGCGCCACCGACCCGTTCTTCTCGCCTGAGCCCGCCACGCCCGGGCCGGAGCTGGCGGTATCAAGGTCGTGAGCCTCGAGGTCAACACGGCCCGGCTCCTCGCCGACCTGGAGGCGCTCGCCGGCTTCGGCGCCACGCAGGACGGCGGGGTCAGTCGCACCAGCTTCTCCGAAGCGGATGTGGCTGCGCGTACCTGGCTGCGCGAGCGGTGCGCCGCCGCGGGGTTGGAGGCCTGTACTGATGGTGCTGGCAATATCCGTGCCAGGTTGGACGGCCCGAGCGGACCGGCCGTGTGGACAGGCTCACATTTGGACAGCGTTCCGAACGGAGGACGGTTCGACGGCGCTCTGGGCGTCGTGTGCGCCCTCGAGTGCCTGCGGCGTCTTGTGGAGGAGAGCGTTCCGCTGGTGCGCCCGGTGGAGCTCGTCGTATTCGCCGACGAGGAGGGCAACTACCACCAGCTGTTCGGCTCGCACGCGGCAGTGCTGGGGTTCGACAGCGAGACGCTCGAGGGACTCGTTGGGCGTGACGGCGACCGGCTTACCGACGCTCTTGCCCGCATTGGATCAGATATTGGTGCGGCAGCACGTGCCGTCGTGAACCCTGCCGAGGTGCATGCCTTCGTGGAACTGCACATCGAGCAGGGGCCGGTGCTGGAATCGGAGGGTACGGACATCGGAGTCGTGACGTCCATCGTTGGTCTCGGCGCCGGAGAACTCCTCTTCAGCGGTAGGGCGGATCATGCCGAAACCACTCCGATGGACGCCAGACGCGACGCGCTTCGAGCAGCCGGCGCGTTCGTCGCCGATCTCCCGGGTGTCGCCCGGGCGGTCAGCGTGGAGGCCGTGGTCACCTGCGGCCGGCTGACGTTGCACCCAGCTGCAAACAACGTCGTGCCGGGCAAGGCACTGCTGCAACTCGACTACCGGGACCCCGACGCCAAACGGCTCGTGGCGCTCGAGCAGGCGATCGTCGAACACGCCGAGGATTGCGCCACGCGGCACCACGTCACCGCCAGCTTCACCCGACACGGCCTCACCGATCCGGTCCGGCTGGATCACGACGTCATCTCCCTGATCGAGGAGGCCGCCGTGGCCTCCGGGCGCTCGCACCGCCGGATGCCATCCGGAGCAGGGCACGACTCGCAGCTCATGGCGACGATCACTCCCACGGGAATGATCTTCGTGCCCAGCGCAGGAGGTCGCAGCCACAGCCCCGCGGAGTACACGGAGCCCGAGCACATCGAAGCAGGCGCCAAGGTGCTGCTGGAGACGGTACGCATGCTCGCGACTGGCTGACAGCGCGACGTCGGAGGCCCCTGCGTATCGGACGATGGCGGACGATCGATGGTGATCGGTGAAGGGCCACCGGGCTAGGCTGCGGAAGGTGCCCGAGACGAACCAGATGCGGGAGCCG
>CAZMXH010000085.1:240-10678 GCA_964570165.1 uncultured Actinomycetes bacterium | reverse complement strand
CGGCCGGCTGCGCTCCCGGCCCGGTCTCGAGACCCAGCGGGTCGGCGGGGACGCTCCGTGGGGCGGCGCCGGCCTGCGGTGGCACCCGGTCTCGCACACCGGGCGCTCGGTCTACTCCCCGGAGGAGGTGGCCGCGGTCGACTCGCTCGTCACGGAGCTGACCGGGAGGTCATGGACGGATGCCGAGGGCTCGACCCGGGCGCTCGGGCCGCAGGACATCCTGGTGGTCGCGCCGTACAACGTGCAGGTCTCCAGGCTGGTCAGCCGCCTCGAAGGCCGCGCCCGGGTGGGGACGGTCGACAAGTTCCAGGGGCAGCAGGCGCCGGTGGTGATCATCTCGCTGGCGACCTCGTCGGCTGCGGACGCGCCGCGCGGCGTGGACTTCGTCGCGAACCGCAACCGGCTCAACGTCGCGGTGTCCCGCGCTCGCGGCCTCGCCGTGCTGGTGGGCAGCCCGGCACTGCTTTCATCTCCGGTCAACACGCTCGACCAACTGCGCGGGGTCAACGCCCTGTGCACCCTCGTCGAGTCCTGCTGACGCTCGTGGTTCGATCACGTTCAGCAGGCGGGCCCACGCCGCAACAGGCCCGCAACCATGCCGCGGTAGGGCTGGCCGTGGTGAACGTGATCGAACCACGAGGGGGCTAGTCGGTGATGTCGGCAACGGTCGCGCCGAGAGCGCTGACGAGATCGTCGCCGTGCACCCGAGCCGACACGCCCGGAGCGCCGGCGCCGATCGAGACCGTGCGTCCGGTTACTCGCTCGTCCGCGATCACCGGCCATGCGCGCAGCGACCCGAACGGGGTGATCGTGCCGCGCTCGTACCCGGTGGCCGCCTTCGCGGTCGCGGCGTCGGGCATGGACAGCCGGCTCACTCCCAGCAGCGCCCGCAGCTTGGGCCACGCGATCGTGCGGTCTCCCGGGACGAGCACGAACAGGTAATCGTCCTCGCCGCGGCGCACCACCATGGTCTTGATCACAGCGGACGGCGCGACGTTACGCGCCGCGGCGGCCTCCTCGAGGCTGTTCACCGGCCCATGCCGGATTACCTCGTACTCCACACCGGACGCCGCCAGCGCCTCGAGTGCCCGCTCCTCGGCCACCAGTGCAGTGTAGGCAGTCGCGCAGGCCAGCCATGATCGACCGACCCTGATCGGCGCCACGACAGGCAAAGGTATGATCTCCCGCCATGACTCGCGGCAGGGTGATCATCATCGCGGCGGCAGCGAGCGTCGTCGTGCTCCTCGGAGCGGGCATCGTCGTCTGGCAGTTGGTGTCGCCGCGGACGGTGTCGATCGTCGCGAACGGCGCCGAGATCCGGTTCCCGGCGGACGCCTTCGGCGGCGACGCCCGGCCGAGCGTATCGAGCGCTCCCGCGAACGACGAGTTCCTCTCCGCGTTCGGCCTCACCAGCGGTGGCTCCGGGCCGCTCGTCACGTCGGTGGCCGGACCCGCCGAGCCGGACGAACCGTTCGAGGTCGCACTGGACGCCGACCTCGACGCGTTGCCGGCCGGCGCCGTTCCGGCCGTCTTCGTGCGGGACGCGGACGCCGGCCTATGGCTGCCGCTTCCGACGGTCGTGGACGGCGATCGCCGCGTCGTCGGGACCGCGGATCGCCTGGGTGAGTTCGCCCCCGCCGCGCTCACCGCACTTCAAGACCAATGGGAGGGCGCGCGCTGGCTGAGTTTCCAGGTCGGCGGTAACGGTAATGCCCAGCCGGAGTGCACCAACATTCCTCCGCCATGGCTGATCGACGTGGCCATAGACTCCGAGTCGGACGCCCCGCTGGCCGCCTGCGCCGAGTCGAACGCGGGCGGCGATCTTGTCATCCGGATCGGAGCCGAGCGACCGTACCCGCTGGTCATCAGCCCGTCCACCGCGCCGGCCGCCGCCCGCTGGGACGCCCCCGACTCCACCGTCGCGGCCCTCGCCGCCGCCCCGTCGGCACTGCGGCTCAGCGAGGCGGCCGTCGCACCCGCAGGGGTCGAGACAGTGCTCACCTGGCCGGCTGGGAGCCTCCCGGGCGGATCAACGACGATCGACGTGGCCACGCCGCTGCAGTTGGGCGAGCTACTCGACACCGCCGTGACTGGGGTCGGGGTGGCCGGCGACCTTATCGAGGATCCGGAGGAGCCCGTCACCGCCGCCCTGGAGTGCATCGAGCGCGCGGCCGACGACGCGTACACCGCCGGCCGGCTCACCCCACCCATCGTCGAGGCCGCCGCGGCGTGCCTCGACCCCCTCACTGACGTCGGGAGCCCCGTTGCGCAACGGCTGGTCGACGGGGTTCGGACGGCGCTGCTGCTCGCCGGCGAGAACCCGCAGCAGCAGGAACTCGCCGCGACCGAGCCGGCCGCCGGCGTGGTGCTGTCGCTCGCCGAGATCCTCGATCCGCCGCCAGAGGGCGGCACCGTGCTGGCGGACGCCCTGGCCGCCGCGGCCGGCGCGGGCCCGTCGGGAAACCTGGTTAGCGTGATCATTGACGGCAGGTACGCCGACACCTCCACCACCCAGTGGGTCGGCTGCGACGGAGTCGCCGCCTACGCCGAGTACGCCCTGGGCGACCACCGTCATCTCGCCGGGCTGCTCGGTGCGCGGGACTACATGCCGCCGGACCTGGTGGCGGAGGTACGCGTGCTCGTGGACGGTGACGTCGTCGCCGAGTACGAGGTCGGACACGAGGCCATACCGGTGGACCTCGCCCTGCCGGCCGGCGAGGTGCTGCGGATCGAGGCAGAGCGCACGGCCGGACTGTGCAGCACGGCGCCCGACGCCTACCTGGCGTTCGGCAACGCCGCGCTGTTCTGATGCGTGGGCAGTCATTCGCCGTGGCTGCCGGGGCGGCGTACCCTCGGTGCAGATGAGAAAGCGAGAGATCTTTGTGCTCGGGCTCGACGAGTTCCAGCGTCCGCTGCTCGAAGAGCTACCGCAAGCCAGCGAGTGCAGGTTCCACGGGCTGCTGACGATGGAACGAATCCGGCAGGGCAACCGGATACCCATCACTGAGCTCATCGACGAGGCGCTGGCCGAACTCGGCCGGTTCGAAGGGCCGGTCGACGCCGTCGTCGGGTTCTGGGACTTCCCGATCAACTGCCTCGTCCCGATCCTGAACGAGCGGCTAGGGCTGCCGCACAAGCCGCTCGCGGGCGTCGTCGCCTGCGAGCACAAGTACTGGGCGCGGGTCGTCGAGGAGCGCGTCGTCCCCGGGGCGATCCCGCCGTTCGCGGCCGTGAACCCGTTCGCGCCGGACGCGGCGTCGTCGATCGGAATCGACTTCCCGTTCTGGATCAAGCCCGTGATGTCGTACTCGTCGTACCTCGGCTTCTACATCGACGGGCCCGACACGCTGGTCGCCAGCCTCGGCACCATCCGCTCGGAGATCGGGCAGCTAGCCGAGCCTTTCGACAGAGTGCTCGAGATGCTCAGGCTGCCGGAGGATATCGCCCACGTGCGCGGCGACTGGTGTATCGCCGAAGGCCTCATCGGCGGGCACCAGTGCACCCTCGAGGGCTTCATCTACCACGGCCAGGCCCAGGTGTACGGGATCGTCGACTCGCTCCGGGTGGCCGGCGGCACCAGCTTCGCCAGCTACCGCTATCCGTCGGCGCTGCCGGAGCGGGTCCAGGAGCGGATGATCTCGATGGCCTGCCGGACCGTCGAAGCCCTCGGCCTCGACCGCTCGGCGTGGAACGTGGAATGCTTCTGGGACGAAGGCGCCGATCAGGTGTGGCTGCTCGAAGTGAACAGCCGGCTGTCGGAGTCGCACACCGACCTGTTCAGCAAGGTGCACGGCGTGTCTAACCTGTCGGTGATGCTCGACCTCGCCCTCGACCGTGCCCCGTCCATGCCGCATCCCGAGGGCACCTACGCGTACGCCGGAAAGTTCTTCGTCCGCCGCGCCTTCGACGCCTACGTGGAGGCGGTGCCCACGCCGGAGGAGATCGCCGCCGTCGAGGCGGAGATACCGGACAGCCGAGTGGTGCTGCGCGTGCAACCTGGACAATGGCTGCACGACCTGCCCTACCAGGACAGCTACACCTACGACCTGGCGTGGATCTACGTCGGAGCCTCCTCGTCCACGGAGCTCGAGGAGCGGTACCGTGCGTGCGCGGAGCGGCTCTACTTCACCTTCGCTGACGAGGGCAGCCGCCCGTTCATCGACCTCGCAATCCCCGACCCCCGCGTCCGGAAGGCGAACCTGTGAGAGAGGTGCACACGTTCCCTTCGACCGTCCGTCACGTCGAGAACGCCTGGATCCCGATGCGCGACGGCACCCGCCTCGCCGCCCGGCTATGGATACCGGACGAGGCCGAGGACACGCCCGTGCCCGCGATCCTCGAGTACATCCCGTACCGCAAGCGGGACGACAAGCGCAGCCGGGACCAGAAGATCCACGGCTGGTTCGCCGGCCACGGGTACGCGTGCGTGCGCGTCGACATGCGCGGCAGCGGAGACTCCGACGGCCTGCTGCTCGACGAGTACCTACAGACCGAGCTCGACGACGGCCGCGACGTTCTCCGTTGGATCGCCGAGCAGCCGTGGTGTGACGGCAGCATCGGGATGATCGGCATCTCGTGGGGCGGGTTCAACGGGCTCCAGCTCGCAGCCACGCAACCGCCGGAGCTGCGCGCGGTCATCTCGGTGGCCTCGACCGACGACCGCTACGCCGATGACGTGCACTACATGGGCGGGTGCCTGCTCGGTGACAACCTGTCGTGGGCGTCTGTGATGTTCGCCCGCAACGCTTGCCCGCCGGATCCCGAGATCGTCGGCGACCGGTGGCGGGACATGTGGTTCGAGCGTCTCGAGGCGAACCGGCCCTGGCTGGAGACATGGCTGACCCATCAGCACCGCGACGCCTACTGGCGGCATGGCTCGGTCGGCGAAGACATCGAGCGCATCCAATGCCCCGTCATGGCGGTGAGCGGCTGGGCCGACGGCTACTCGAACGCCGTGTTCCGGCTGATGGAGAACCTGAAGTCGCCGCGACTGGGCCTCATCGGCCCGTGGAGCCACCGCTATCCCCACGAGGGGATTCCGGGGCCCGCCATCGGATTCCTCCAGGAGGCGCTGCGGTTCTGGGACCACTGGTTGAAGAAGGTCGACACCGGGATCATGGACGAGCCCATGTTGCGGGTGTATGTCCAGGACAGCACCGAGCCGGCAACGCGCATGCAGCACCGTCCCGGCCGCTGGGTGGGCGAGCCGTCCTGGCCGGCGCCCGACATCCGCCCCGAGCGGCACCGGCTCTCCGTGACCGGCCTGGTTCCGGTGAGCTCCGGTGAGGAGGCCATGACTAACCCCGAGCCCACCGAGCTCACGGTCCGGTCCCCATTGTCGATCGGGCTGTTCGCGGGGAAGTGGTGTGCGTACGGCTCCGGCCCGGACCTGCCGTACGACCAGCGCGAAGAGGACGGCGGGGCGATGGTCTTCGACGGCGACCGGCTCGACGAACCGCTGGAGATTCTCGGTGCGCCCGTCGTAGACCTCGAGGTGTCGGTCAACCGGCCGGTTGCCATGGTCGCCGTCCGGTTGTCCGATATCGCGCCCGACGACAAGGCCAGCCGCGTGACGTACGGGTTGCTCCACCTCTGCCATCGCGACTCCCACGCCGCCCCGACGCCACTGGAGCCGGGCAAGTGGTACCGGATCCGGGTGATGCTCAACGACGTGGGACACCGGTTCCTGCCCGGACACCGGCTGCGGCTCGCGATCTCCACGTCGTACTGGCCGCTGGCGTGGGCCCCGCCCGAGCCGGTGCGCATGGTCGTGCGCACCGAACGGAGCACGCTCACGCTCCCGGTGCGTACGCCCAGCGGCGCGGATGGTGAGCTGCGCGCGTTCGCCCAGCCGGAGACCGCTCCTGCCGCGCCGTACACCCAACTGGAGGAGCCGCACCACAACTGGCGCGTCCTGCGCGACCTTTCCACCGACGAGTCCGCGCTGGAGGTCATCCTCGACGAGGGCACCTACGTGCTGGACGACATCGATCTCGTCATGCGGGCGTCCGCACACGAGTGGTACCGAAGCCGCAACGACGACTTCGCGTCGCTGCGCGGCGAGACTCACTGGGTCCATGAGTTCGCGCGCGGCGACTGGCATGTCCGCACCGAGACCCGCCAGGTGCTCACCTGCGACGCGTCCTCGTTCTACCTGCATGCGCAACTCGACGCCTACGAGGGCGCGTCACGGGTGTACTCGCGCAACTGGAACACCAGGATCCCCAGAGTCCTGGTATGACCGCCGGTGGCGGTCGCCATATCGGCCAACAGCCGGGACGCTCCGACTCTGCGCGGCGAGCTGGAGCGAAGTGACGGCCCAGTTACGACCAGGTCACGAACAGGCCGATGGCGGGGCACGCTGCTAGTCCGGCAGCTCAACGCGGGTCTAGCCTGCAGGCACCCAAGCCGTACGCCGATCATCCGTTCGGCCTGGCTTGGTTCCGGACAACCCGGTGCTCAAGGAGGAGTGCAATGCGCGCCAAGAGATTTCTGCTGGCGTTCCTTGCTGTACCCGCGCTAGTGCTCACAGCCTGCACGGGGGACAACGGGGATACCGAAGAACCGGCGCTCCCCGACGACGAGGCGGAGGAGCCTGAAGCGGCAAGCGGTGAGGAGGAGGAGCCGGCGGGCGGCACGCTGGCCGCGGTCCGCGAGCGCGGCGTGCTCAACTGCGGCGTCAACGGCGCCGTCCCAGGGTTCGGCTTCATTACCCCGGAGGGCGAGTTCGAAGGATTCGACATCGAGTTCTGCCGCGTGGTGGCCGCCGCCGTGCTCGGCGACGCGGACGCCGTCGAGTACACCGAGCTCACTGCCGAGGCGCGGTTCACAGCGTTGCAGGCTCGCGAGGTCGATGTGCTCATCCGCAACACCACATGGACGGCCACCCGGGACGCCGACGAGCAGTCGAGCTTCGCGGTCACAACGTTCTACGACGGGCAGGGCATGATGGTCAGGTCCGATTCGGGATACAGCACCCTCGACGACATGCAGAACACGGTCGTGTGCGTGCTGTCGGGGACCACCACCGAGCTGAACCTCGAGTCGGTCTTCTCCGCTCGCGGCCTGGACTACGAGCCGCTTACGTTCGAGGACAACGACACGCTGCGCGAGGCGTTCCTCGCGGAGCGGTGCGACGGCTGGACCTCGGACAAGTCCCAGCTAGCGGCGCTCCGCTCCGCCTGGCCGGAGGACGAGGGCGGTCCGGACGCGCTCCAGATCCTGGACGAGACCATGTCCAAGGAGCCCCTCGGCCCGGTCACCCTCGACGGCGACGACGAGTGGTTCGACGCCGTGAACTGGGCGGTGATCGCGACGATCCAGGCATGGGAGTTCGGTATCGACTCCACCAACATCGACGAGTTCCTCAACGTCGACCCGGAGGAGCAGCCGGAGATCGCCCGCTTCCTGGGGCTGGCCGACTTCGACCCAGGTCTCGGCCTCGACCCTGACTTCGCCGTCAACGTCATCGAGCAGGTCGGCAACTACCAGGAGATTTACAACCGGACGGTTGGACCGGACACCGCGCTCGGCCTCGAGCCCGGTCCGAACAACCTGTGGACCGAAGGCGGTCTGCTGTACCCGCCGCCGTACCGGTAGAACAAGTCTGTGCGGCTGGTAGCGCCGGGGCGGCGGGGCGGCTGGTCCTGCCGCCCCGGCTCCGCCATGCGGGGTTTGTGGACTTGATCTGGAGGCGGACGTGAGCACACAGCAGCGGCCGGGCACGCGGCCGCGCCGTCCACCGCCGTGGCGCGATGTGCGCGTGCTGCGGGCAGTCGTCCAGGTCCTGTTCCTCCTCAGTGTCGTGGCACTGCTGTGGTTCCTGTGGACGAACCTGGTGCGCAACATGCGGGCGCAAGGCATGCGCACCGACTTCGGGTTCCTCGACCACTCTGCGGGCTTCCCGCTGGCCGGCGTCGACTTCGACGCGTCAAGCAGCATCTGGAGCGCGATTCTCGTCGGGCTGCAGAACACGATCATCGTGGCCGTGTGGGGCATCCTCCTCGCGTCCGTGCTGGGCCTGGTCGTCGGGATCGCTCGGCTGAGCTCCAACTGGCTGGTACGCAGGTCTGCTGCCGGCTACGTGGAGGGGTTGCGCAACGTCCCGCTCATCGTCTTCCTCTTCTTCCTGTACCTGGCCGTGCTCCAGCAGTTGCCGCCGATCAGCGAGGCCATCGACTTCGGCGGATTCGTCCTGTCGAACCGCGGGCTGCTCGTCCCGTGGATCGAGGTCGCTCCCGGCAGCGGCGTTTTCCTGGCGATCTGTGCCGGGGGAGCCGTGCTGGCCGTCGCCGTGGGCGCGTGGCGAACCCGGCGATTCGACGCGACAGGCGAGCCGCACCACCGAATCCTGTGGGGCGGTGCGGTCTTCCTGCTCGTCGCGGGCCTGGCGTGGCTCACCCTCGATCGCCCGGTGTCGCCGTCCATCCCGAGCCTGGACGGCCGCACGGTCAGCGGCGGGTACGAACTGACCGTCGAACACGGTGCCCTGCTGTTCGGCCTCGTGCTGTACATGGCGTCGTTCATCGCCGAGATCGTCCGGGGCAGCATTCTCGCCGTGCCGAGGGGCCAGACCGAGGCCGCCAACGCCCTGGGCCTCAGCGGATTCCAGCGCTACCGGCACGTCGTGCTACCGCAGGCGTTGCGCATCGCCGTGCCACCCACCGGCAACGAGTACATCAACCTCGCCAAGAACACCGCGCTCGGTCTCCTCATCGCGTATCCGGAACTCCTGCGGGTCATCCGGATCGCGATCGGGCAGGGGAACCCGGCTCCCCAGTTGATCGCCGTCATGATGCTGCTCTACCTCATGCTCAGCCTCACCATCGCGTTGCTCATGAACCTGGTGAACCGCCGGCTCGCGCTGAAGGGGGCCTGACATGAGCACCGGTGCGTATGGTCGGCACTACGTCGCTCCACTCCCGGAGGAGCCGCCGAGCCGAGCGCAGTCGCCCGGCGAGTGGATACGCGCCAACCTGTTCAACACCTGGTACAACTCGCTGCTCACCATCGTGCTGACCCCAGCGATCGGCTACGTCATCTACCGGGCGTTGTGGTTCGTGTTCGTCAGCGGCCGCTGGGAGATCGTCGAGGTCAATCTCACGAACTTCATGGTCGGCCTGTACCCGCGGAGTGAGCTGTGGCGCCTGGCCGCGGCGATGTCGATCCTCGCGGTCGTCGTCGGACTCGGTCTCGGGGTCACCAGCCGAGCCGCTGCCGACGCAGCGCAGGCGCGTGGCGAGACACCTGTCGTTTCGCGGCAACTGAGGCTTCGGCGGGCCGCTCCGCTCCTCGTGCTGCTCGTGGTGATCTTCTCCTTCGTGCGGACGGCAACGCCGCTGGTCCTGCTAGCCGCGATGATCGCGCTTACCGTGGCCGGCTTCGCCGGCGGGCGCCGGATGCCGCACACCGCACGCCGCTGGGTCAATGTCGCCTTGATCGCCGGGCTGCTCGGCGCCTACGTCGTGGTGACGCAGTTCGGCGGGGTGAACATCGCCCACTGGGGCGGCTTCCTGCTGACCGCGTTCCTGGCCATCGGAGCAATCGCCCTGTCGTTCCCGCTAGGCGTGTTGCTCGCCCTCGGCCGCCGGTCCAGCCTCCCCGCGATCCGGATCGTCGCGGTGGGCTACATCGAGTTGATGCGCGGGCTGCCGCTCATAGCGCTGCTGTTCATGGGGTGGCTGATCATCCCGTTCGTGCTGCCCGCAGGCTTCCCCACCCCCGACGTCGTCTGGCGCGCGCTCATCGTGTTCGTCATGTTCACCGCGGCCTACGTCGCAGAGATAGTCCGGGGCGGGCTGCAGAGCATCCCCGTCGGCCAGTACGAAGCCGCGAACGCACTCGGCCTACCGACATGGACATCGATGCGGATGATCATCCTGCCACAGGCGCTGCGGAACGTGATCCCCGCTCTGGTCGGCCAGTTCATCAGCCTGTTCAAGGACACCTCGCTGGTGCTGGCAGTCGGGCTCACCGACCTGCTCCGTGTCGGGCGTCAGGTCACCCAGCAACCGGATTTCCTCGGCCAGGGTCTGATCGCCGAGACCTTGCTGTTCGTATCGTTCATCTACTGGGTGTGCTCGTACTGGATGTCCCGCGAGAGCCAGCGGATGGAAAGGCGCCTGGGGCTCGGCGAGCGGTAAATCGGGCGAGGAGGAGAGCATGACGCACACATCTCTTGTCCAGGACGCGTGGAAGGCCGGCGGCACCGGCGAGGAGATGATCCGCTGCGAGGGTGTTGCCAAATGGTTCGGCGACTTCCAGGCGCTCAAGAACATCGACATGCTGGTGGGCCGCCAGGAGGTCGTCGTCGTGTGCGGGCCGTCCGGGTCCGGCAAGTCGACGCTCATGCGGTGCATCAACCGGCTCGAGAAGCACGACGCGGGCAGGATCGTGGTCGACGGGATTGAGCTCAGCGACGACATCCGGAACATCCAGG
>CAZMXH010000085.1:0-230 GCA_964570165.1 uncultured Actinomycetes bacterium | reverse complement strand
CGGCATGGTGTTCCAGCAGTTCAACCTGTTTCCGCATCTGACGATCATGGAGAACATCGTGCTCGCGCCGCGCCAGGTACGGCGCCAGTCGAAGCGCGATGCCGAGGCCTACGCGATGGAACTCCTCGAGCGGGTCAAGATCCCCGAGCAGGCGCACAAGTACCCCGCCCAGTTGTCCGGTGGCCAGCAGCAGCGCGTCGCCCGCGCCCGGGCGCGGGCGGTGGAGCCGC
>CAZMXH010000084.1:0-10699 GCA_964570165.1 uncultured Actinomycetes bacterium | reverse complement strand
ATGCCGATGGTGTGGTACATCCCCCCGCTGTCCCCGGTCGTCGAGGCGCTTGCCGACACCGGCCACGACGGCGAGGACGCCGGCAACCTGTTCGCCGCGATCGACGCGCTGCGCATCCCGGTCGAGTACCTTGCCGAGTTGTTCACCGCGGGAGACACCGAGCCGGTACGGCGGGTGCTGCAGCGGCTGGCCGCCATGCGCTCGTACATGCGCGCGGTCAACCTCGGCGAGGAGCCCGACGACTCCATCGCCGAGGCGGTGGGAATGACCAGCGGCGAGCTCACCGAGCTGTACCGCCAGCTCGCCGTGGCCAAGTACGAGGACCGCTACGTCATCCCGACCGCGTACGAGACCGAAGGCCGCGAGCTCGAGGAGATCAGCTGCAGCCTCGACTACGAGGGCGGGCCCGGCATGTACGAGAGCGGACCGTTCGGGGAGGCGTCGGGCCGGCCCACTCCGGTGTCGGTGGAGACGTTCCACGCCCTACGGCACCGGCAGCGGGGCGAGAGCTTCGCGGACCCGGAGCAACCCGGTGCCCGGGTGAACCTGCTCAACTGGGACGGCAAGGGTCGCCCGCCCGGCCTGTTCCCGCCGCCCCGCAGCGAGCCGGAACGCGAGCCATGACCTCGCAGCGCGACGCGGCCGTCGTCTGCCAGGCCGCCTCGGTTCTGCTCGACTACCCCGGCGATGCGCTCTGGCAGCGCCTCCCGGTCGTCCGGGCAGCCGTTTCCGAGCTGCCGGCGGGACGGCAGCGGGACGCGCTGGGTCGTTTCCTCGACCACGTCGCGGAAACCGGCGCACGCGAGCTGGCCGAGCACTACGTCGCCACGTTCGACCGCCGCCGGCGCTGCTCTCCTTACCTCACCTGGTGGACCGACGGGGACACCCGCCGGCGCGGCGCCGCACTCGCCGCGCTCAAGGCGCGCTACCGGGCCAGCGGCCTGGAGCTGGGGCCGGACGAGCTGCCCGACCACCTGCCGGTCGTCCTCGAGTACGCGGCGACCGGCGACCTGACCGACGGGCTGGCCCTGCTGCAGGAGTACCGGGCCGGCGTGGAGTTGCTCCGGCTCGCGCTCATCGACGCCGGCTCGCCCTACGCGTCCTTGCTCGAGGCCGTCTGCGACCTGCTGCCCGGACCGTCGCCCAAGGACCGCGCGGCTGCGCAGCGCCTTGCCCGCACCGGCCCGCCGATGGAGAACGTCGGACTCGAGCCCTATACCGCCACGCCCGGTTGGGGAGGAACGCCGTGAGCACATTAGACATCATCCTGTGGGCCGTGCTGCCGTACGTCACGATCGCGGTCCTCGTCGCCGGAACCGTCTGGCGTTACCGGTACGACAAGTTCGGCTGGACGACCAGATCGTCGCAGCTGTACGAGGCCCGGCTGCTGCGGATCGGCAGCCCGCTGTTCCACTTCGGCATCCTCGTCGTGCTGATCGGGCACCTTATCGGCCTGGTCATTCCGCAGCGCTGGACCGAAGCCGCCAGCATCAGCGAGGGGGTGTACCACACCCAGGCCCTCCTCCTCGGCGGCATCGCCGGCTTCGCGACCCTTGCCGGCATCGCGATCCTCGTCTACCGCCGCCGCACGACCGGGCCGGTGTTCATGGCGACGACCCGCAACGACAAGTCGATGTACGTGGTACTGGTGGCGGCGATCGTCACCGGGCTGGCGACGACGCTGCTCGGCGCCGGGATCGTCGTGGAGGAGCACAACTACCGGGAGACCGTGTCGCCCTGGTTCCGCTCGATCTTCATGCTCCAGCCGGACGTCGAGGCGATGGCCGCGACGACGGTCACCTTCCAGTTGCACACACTGGTAGGGATGCTGCTGTTCATGGCATGGCCGTTCACCCGGCTGGTGCACGCGTTCACCGCGCCGGTCGGGTACCTGTTCCGGCCGTACATCGTCTACCGCTCGCGGCCTGGCGGCGTGGGGACGCGACCTCCGCGCCGCGGCTGGGACCGGACGCCCACCTGACCCGGCCCGTCAGCGGAGCAAGACACCCGGGTTGAGCACGCCGGCGGGGTCGAGCACGCTCTTGGCGGCGCGCAGAGCGGCCACGCCGAGCGGTCCGGCCTCGGCGGAGAACCACTCCCGGTGGTCGGCGCCGACGCCATGGTGGTGGCTGATCGTTCCGCCGGCGTCCATGATGGCGTCGCTCGCGGCGGCCTTGACCCGCTTCCAGTCCGCGACGGGATCGTCGCGCCGGGCCGAGACGACGGTGAAGTACAGCGAGGCACCCGACGGGTACGCGTGAGATACGTGGCACAGCACCAGCGGTGGCGTACCCAGGTCGGTCAGCGCCGTGGTCAACGCGTCCCGCACGGCGCCGTACAGGCGAGGCAGGTTCGACCAGAACGTCGCAGTCTCCAGCGTCTCCGCGAACGCTCCCGCATCGAGCAACGCATCGCGCAGGTACGGCGCGGCGAACCTGCCGCGCTCCCACCGCTCCCCCGGCTCGCTGCCAAGGTGCGTAGCCCCCGCCTCCTCCAGCACCGCCGCTACGCCGGCCTGCCGGGCGCTGACCTGCTCCCGCGTACCCTCGTACCCGGCGATCAGCAGGCAGCCGGTGGTGCCGTCGCTCGCGCCGCCGGCCGCAGTGAGACGGGCCGGGTCGGCGAGCCCGACCGCCGTCTCAGCCTCATCCGACAGCCGCAGGACGCTCGGCAGCGGACCGTCCTGGGCAAGCCTGCGGACCGCCGTCAGGCCCGCGTTGAAGTCGGTCAGCCGCCAGCCCTCGTAGGCGACGGCCTGCGGTGCGGGGCGCACCTGCACGGTGACGGCCGTGATGACACCCAGCGCGCCCTCCGAACCGAGGACCAACTGCCGCAGGTCCGGCCCGGCGGACGTCCTGGGGGCGCGCCCTGCCTCGAGCGTCCCGCGCGGCGTCGCCAGCCGAATCGCGACGACCATCTCGTCGAACCGCCCGTACCCGGCCGAGGCCTGCCCGCTCGACCGGGTCGCCGCGTACCCTCCGAGGCTGGCCCACTCGTAGGACTGCGGGTAGTGCCCGAGCGTGTAGCCGTGCTCCCGGAGCAATGCCTCGGCGCGCGGGCCGAGCAGCCCGGGCTCCAGGGTCGCGATGCGCGACTCCGGGTCGATCGAGGTGAGCCGATCCATCCGGTGCAGGTCGAGCGCGACGACGCCCGCGTATCCCTGCCGCGGCCGGTCACCGCTCGCAGGTGCGGGTGCCAGGCCGCCGACCACCGAGGTGCCGCCCCCGAACGGCACGACTGCCACGCGGCGAGCGGAGCACTCGCCGAGTACTCGTAGCACCTCGTCATGCGAGCCCGGCGAAACCACCGCGTCCGGCGCGTCGGCGGCGTCACCCGCGCGGATCCGCAGCAGGTCGACGGTCGACTTGCCGCGGGTGTGCCGGATCCGGCTCTCCCGGTCGCTGCGGACGTTCGCCTCGCCCACCGCAGCGGCGAGCGCAGCCCGTGCTTCCATCGGAAGCGCCGCCGACGGGAGTTCGACGTCGTCCAGGTCCGCTACTCCGTCGACGGTGGGACGCACGCCGAGAGCCTGCCGCAGCAACTCGACAACCGGCTCGGCAAGCGGCTCGGCACGTGCCGGGTCTCCCCAGCCTCGCCACCACATCGGCGCCATCTCCGTCAAACCTCAGGTTTACTCTCGTTACACTGTGACATGTGACGTCGATTCGTAACAAGCTGTCTCGGCGGCGTCACCGCGATGATGTGATGCTCGATGCTGCTCGCGACTGCGTCCTCGCGGTCGGCGTACGGCGCACGACGCTGACCGACGTGGCACGGCGCGCAGGGGTGTCCCGCATGACGATCTACCGTCGGTGGCCCGACGCGCGCTCTCTTATCTCGGACCTGATGACCAGGGAGTGGTCCGCGGTGGTCGCAGCCACCGCTCCCCCAACGGACGGCCGGCCGGTGCGGCCTGCACTGGTGGCCGGTCTGGTCGATGGCACCCGTGCGCTCCGCGAGCATCCACTGTTCCGCAAGATCGTCCAGGTGGATCCGGAGGTGCTGCTGCCGTACGTTCTCGAGCGTCGCGGCAGCAGCCAGGACGCGATGCTGCAGGCGATCGAGCAGGCACTGCGGGCCGGCCATGCGGACGGCACCGTGCGCCGGGACGATCCCACTCGGCAGGCGAGAGCCGTGCTGCTCGTCGCCCAGTCGTTCGCGCTGTCCGCACGGACGATGTCGGACTCCGGCGCGGACGACGCCGACTTCGACGCGGAGTTGCAGCGCCTGCTGGACAGGTACCTGGAGCCGTGATGCCCGCCACCACGTCGTCGCTGTCCGCTGCCCGCCGCGCGCGGGAGCTCGAGGAGCTGCGGGCCGGTGAACCGGTCGACCTGCTGGTCGTCGGCCTCGGGGCGACTGGAGCCGGGGTCGCACTCGACGCGGCCAGCCGGGGGTTGAGGGTTGTGGCGGTAGATGCCCACGACCTCGCGTTCGGCACTTCGCGGTGGAGCTCCAGGCTGATCCACGGTGGGCTTCGCTACCTGCGCTCCGGCCAGCTCAGCGTGGCCCACGAAAGCGCGGTCGAGCGCGGGGTGTTGATGCGGCATACCGCGCCGCACCTCGTCCGGGCGCAGCCGTTCGTCCTGCCGCTCAACCCGCTGGTGTCACGCCGCCAGGAGCACGTGCTGCGGTTCGGCTACCGGGTCGGCGAGGCGTTGCGGAGCGCCGCACGGACCAGCGCGGATGTCCTGCCCGGGACTCGCCGGCTGGGCATTGCCGAGACGCTCCGGCTCGTCCCTGAGCTGCGCTACAGAGGGCTTCGGGGAGGACTGCTGTCGTGGGACGGGCAGCTACCCGACGACGCCCGGCTCGTCGTCGCGATCGCGCGGACGGCCGCCGCCCATGGCGCGCGGATCCTGACCCGCTGCAGGGCCGAGCGCCTTTCCGGCGACGGAGCATTGATCCGCGACGAGCTAACGAGGAACACGATCAGCGTCTCCGCCGGGGCGGTCGTCAACGCGACCGGCGTATGGGCGGATCGCCTTGTCGAGGGAGTACGGCTGCGCCCGTCCCGCGGCACCCACATACTGCTACCCGCCGACATTCTCGGCGGTGTGAGCGCCGGGCTCTACCTGCCGGTACCCGGCGAACGCAGCCGGTTTGTGCTGATGGCGCCCCAGGACGACGGTCGCCTGCTGGTGGGGCTGACCGACGAGCCGGAATATGGGCCAGTACCGGATGTCCCAGAACCGACCGAAGGTGAGATCGACTTCCTCCTCGACGTCCTCGGCTCCGCACTCGAGGTGCCGGTGCGGCGCAGCGACGTGCTGGGGGCTTTCGCCGGCCTCCGGCCACTGCTCGACGGCGCCGAGGGCCGCACGGCCGACCTGTCCCGCCGGCATGCTGTCCTCACGTCAGCCGACGGGGTCGTCACGGTCGTCGGCGGCAAGCTCACCACCTACCGGCGGATGGCCCAGGACGCTGTGGATGCCGCCGTGGCGAAACGCGACCTGCGAGCAGGCCCGAGCCGCACCGCGCGGTTGCCGCTCGTCGGGGCAGCCTCACGAGATGAGCTGGCGGCGATACGTGCGCCGCGGCGGCTCGTCCGGCGCTACGGTACGGAAGCGCCCGCCGTCGCAGCACTCGGTGAGGAGGATGAGCGGCTGCTCGACCCGGTCGCGCCGGGAGTCCAGGTCACCACTGCTGAGCTCGTCTGGGCCGTCCGGCATGAGGGCGCGCTCGACGAATCCGACTTGCTCGATCGGCGCACCCGGGTCGGGCTGGTGCCGCTGGACCGGGAGGCCGCGCTGCCGAAGGCTCGGCGAGCGCTCCAGTGGGAGGCTGCCTCTCAATCGTCGGCCATGTGATGGTCGAGCCACCCGATCAGCATCCCGTCGGCCGGGCGCTCGATCGCGTATCGGTCATTCGCCCGTTTGCCACACGCCGGGCCGCGATGGTGCGACAGTGGCGGTGAGGGAGGGGTTATGGACGTTCAAGGCATCATCACACAGGCACGAGACGCGATAACCGTCAAGCGGGCCTTCGGAGACCCGTACGAGAAGAACGGTGTGACCGTGATACCGGTGGCCAAGGTTCAGGGCGGCGCCGGCGGGGGTGAGGGCGAGCGGCCTCAGGGGCAGGAGTCCGGGTCCGGGAGCGGGTTCGGCCTCACGGCCCGGCCGGTTGGGGCGTACCTCATCCGCGGCGAGGAGGTCACGTGGCATCCGGCCGTCGACGTGAACCGGATCGTGCTGGGCGGGCAGATCGTTGCCGTCGCCGCCCTGCTCACCGCGCGTGCCATCGTCAACGCGCAGACCAGAGGCAGGGCCGCCGCTGCTCAGCGGTCCCTTCTGGCCACCATGCTCAGCGCACAGCGCCGCTTCCGGCCACGTCGGCGCTGGCGTCGCAGGTTGATGGCGGCCCAGGCACTCCCCCGGTCCCGCCGGCAACTCCAGGCCCGCGCCAGCCAGATGGCCGCCCAGCTTCCGAGGGCAGCCCGTTTTCGCACCTCCTGAGTGGGCTTGATCGATTTCCCGGGGCCTCGCCGGCGACCCGGCGGGTCCTGGCTCGCGTGCGCAGTCGATCACAATAGGCGTGTCGGCATGGCTTTGCTTCGAGCCCGTGGATCATCGTGAGCCGTATGCCCATGCCCGATGCCAGGACCGGCTCCGCTCGTAAGCTCCGGCACGGCCGGGTTGCCCGCAGGGAGGCGTCATGACGAACGTCGCGGCCGGGGAAGATCCCTCGGTGCTCGATGCCAGTACCGTCGTTCGGCAGGCGCGGACCGACCCTGAGTCCGGTCTCTCCACCGCCGAGGCGGCGCGGCGTCTGGCCGAGGCCGGGCCCAACGAGCTTAGGCGCGCCGAGCCGGTGCCGGCGTGGCGCAGGTTCGTGGAGCAGTTCCATGACCCCCTCATCTACCTGCTCTTCGCGGCGATCGCTATCGCCCTGGCCGCATGGGTGATCGAGGGCACCTCCGGGCTGCCGTACGACGCGATCGTGATATCGGCCATCGTCGTCCTCAACGCGGTGCTCGGCTACGCGCAGCAAGCCAAGGCCGAGCACGCCGTCGAGGCGCTGCGCCGGATGGGCGCGCCGACGGCGACCGTGATCCGCGACGGTGTACAGGTACAGGTGCCTACCCGGGACCTGGTGCCGGGCGACATCCTCGTGCTGGCGGAAGGCGACACGGTGGCAGCCGACGCCAGGCTGCTGTCCGCGGCGGCGTTGAAGGTGTCGGAGGCCTCGCTGACGGGGGAGAGCGAACCCGTGCTGAAGGATGCCGGCACCCTCAGCGCTCCCGCCGCGCTCGGTGACCGCGTGGACATGGTCTTCAGCGGCACCGCCGTCACGCAAGGCACCGGTAAGGCGGTGGTCACGGCCACCGGGATGGCGACGCAGATGGGCCGAATCGCGGATCTGCTGCATGCGACCCGCGCGGAGCCCACGCCGCTGCAGCGGGAGATCGGCCACGTGGGCCGGACGCTCGGCATAGCAGTGATCGTGATCGCAGTCGTGGTGGTCGCCACCGTCTTCGTCTTCTTCGGCGTCGAGACCGTCGATGACGTTGTCGCCGCCCTTCTCCTCGGAGTGTCGCTCGCGGTAGCGGCAGTGCCTGAAGGGTTGCCCACGGTTCTCTCGGTCGTCCTGGCACTGGGCGTGCAGCGGATGGCCAACCACAACGCCATCGTCAAGAACCTCTCGTCGGTCGAGACGCTGGGCTCGGCCTCGGTGGTGTGCTCCGACAAGACCGGAACGCTGACCAGAGGAGAGATGACGATCCGGCGCGTTGTGACCGCGGCAGGAGAGGTCACGCTCACGGGCACCGGCTACCGGCCCGAGGGCCAAGTCCTGCACGACGGCAAGCCGCTCACGGAAGGCAGCGCGTTGTGGCATCAGACCGCCTGCGTGCTCAGCGGCGGCAGCCTGGCCAGCAACGCGACGCTGCGCCAGCGAGACGGCGAGTGGACGATCCAGGGCGACCCGACCGAGGCCGCATTCCTTGTCGCTGAGGTCAAGCTTGGCACCCATGCTCACCGGGCAGCGCGGTTTCAGCGGGTCGGCGAGATCCCGTTTACGTCCGAGCGCAAGATGATGAGCAGCCTGGAGGCGGATTCACAGCGCGAAGGCAAGATAACGGTGGTCACTAAGGGCGCACCGGATGTGCTGCTCTCCCGCTGCTCGCGGATCCAGGTCGGCGACCGCGTTGAGGTCCTCGACGAAGCCGCCAGGGCGCGCGTTCTGGACGACGTGGAGCGGCTCACCGGCGAGGCATTCAGGAGTCTGGCGGTGGCGTACCGGACGCTCGAGGTCACGGCACCTCCCGAGCCCGACGAGTCGCTCGAGCGGGATCTCGTCTACGCGGGAACGGTCGGGATGATAGACCCGCCGCGTGATGAGGCCGCAGTGGCCGTCGCCGACGCCCACCGTGCCGGGGTCCGCGTCATCATGATCACTGGTGACCACCCCCGCACGGCGGCACGCATCGCCTACGACCTCGGGATCGCCGAACCCGCGGAAGAGGCGGTGTCGGGAGTCGAACTCGATCGGCTCGACGAGCAGCGGTTCCAGCGCACGGTCCGCGAGCGCTCGGTCTACGCACGCGTCACTCCCGAGCACAAGCTGCGGCTCGTCGACGCCCTCCAGGCCGACCGCAAGGTAGTGGCCATGACAGGCGACGGCGTCAACGACGCGCCGGCCCTGAAGTCCGCGGACATCGGCATCGCGATGGGTCGCACCGGCACGGAGGTCACCAAGGAAGCGGCAAAGATGATCCTCGCCGACGACAACTTCGCCACGATCGTGCGGGCCATCCGGGAGGGGCGCAGCATCTTCTCGAACATCAGGAAGTTTCTGCGCTATCTGCTGTCGTCGAACATCGGCGAGGTGCTCACGGTCTTCTCGGGCGTCGTCCTGGCCAGTGTCATCGGCCTTTCCGCCGGTGGGGACGCGATAGTCCTGCCCCTACTCGCCACGCAAATCTTGTGGATCAACCTGCTGACCGACGCAGCACCAGCGCTCGCCATGGGTGTGGACCCCGAGATCGAGGACGTGATGGCCAGGCCGCCGCGCTCGATGGCGGCTCGTGTCATCGACCGCCGGATGTGGGGTGGTGTCATCGTGGTCGGCCTGGTCATGGCGGCTGCCACGCTGCTCACCATCGACCTGTACCTCCCCGGCGGTCTCTTCGCGGGCACGCAGTCGCTCGACAACGCGCGCACGGCCGGTTTCACCGTGCTCGTGTTCGCCCAACTGTTCAACGCCCTCAACGCGCGTTCGGAGAGCGTCAGCGCATTCCGCGGACTGCTCAGCAACCGCTGGCTGTGGGGCGCAATCGCGCTGTCCACCGCCCTACAGGTCGCTGTCGTGCACCTGCCGTTCCTGAACCGCGCGTTCACCACCGCGCCGCTTTCCGTCGCCCAGTGGCTGGTGTGTGTTGCCATGGCGAGCACAGTGCTGTGGGCGGGCGAGATACGCAAGTACATGCTGCGGCGCAGCGCGGCTGGGCTGAGTGCCGGCTGAACATGGTTCGCCGGCTACGCATCGCTCTCATCGCCTGTGTGCCGGCGATGCAGGTCATCGCCGGCACACCTGCATTCCGTTGGCCCGTTGCCAGGCCTATGTCAGCCTCTACACTCTGTGGTGCTGCTGGCGGTACACCTCCCGGCTGGCCGGCAGCGCGGCGAGCGCCGCGATGACGACCACGGCTCCGACGATCCACGACGTCCATGCCGCTCCAGTGCTGTCGGTGTAGCCGATAACCCACGGAGCTATGAACGCGGCTAGGCCGCCCACGGCGGCTGCCCACTCGTCGATGTAGACGCCGGGCATAGCCAACGCGATGAGGGCCATCGCGACGATCGCCAGGCCGATGATCACCATGGTCCAAGCGCCGCTCGTCCCTACGTCGACCCACAGGGGAGAGAGCGCGAGGACTGCGCCAGCCACCAGGCTGATCCAGTCCTGGATCCGGGTCCACGGCCTGCTCTGTCCGTCCGCCATTCGTGTCACCTCCTCTCGCCGCTAGGAGGGACATTCACTTCCAATTCCAATGATTCCGCTGCCCGCAGGGCAGATGCGCGGGTCGAAGGTCACACTGATGGCGAGCACTTCGACTCTGGCGGCGCTCCCGAAGCGCCGGCCGTCACGCTGCTGCGTGGCGTGATCAATCGCGATGGCGCGGGTCAGGCCGCTGACGCCCGCCTTGGAACGCGCAGGAGGCAACGTCTGGGGCGATACCGACGGTCTCCCCTGCGAACGCTGGCGGAGGAGCCCTGGGCTCATGACGTCAACGACTGACACGTGCCAACGTCCGAGGTTGGCCGCCAAGAGGTGGTCACCGTGGAAGGCGACGCTGGTCGGACGGCAGAGCGTGTGCGTCCCCGCCCGCGGCCGGTAGCCGGCGGAGCAAACGGTACGCCAGCGTGGCGATGCCTGCGGCCGCAAGGTTCCGAATGGTCCGGGAGGCACGCTGGCCGAATGCCGGATAGATGCTGGTGGCAGGTGGTGGCAGGTGTTGGATTCGAACCAACGTAGGCGTAAGCCGGCGGTTTTACAGACCGCTCCCTTTGGCCGCTCGGGCAACCTGCCGGAGAGCCGTGACATGACGGCGCCCGTGAAGGATAGCCGACATCGGTGGCCGGACGAAAACCCGATCCGGTACGTTGCCGGGCGTGGCAAGCGAATCGTCGTTCGACATCGTCAGCAAGGTGGACCGCCAGGAGATCGACAACGCGCTGAACCAGGCCGCGAAGGA
>CAZMXH010000083.1:7319-10730 GCA_964570165.1 uncultured Actinomycetes bacterium | reverse complement strand
GTGCATTGGTCGTCGCATTTGCGCCCCCTCGTCTCGGTTCCCGGGCGCCTGGCGCTGGGCGGTGTTCACAGATGAGTCTGCTGCCTCGTCTTAGAGAACGTGACGTCCGGAAGACATCCGCGGCTGTTCGTCCGTTGTCGGACCAGGCGACGCACCAGCCGTCCGCAACTGCCTCACACGAACGCGCTGACGGCGAACGCGAGCAGGAAGCCGATGCTGCCAAGCAGGGTCTCCATCACCGTCCAGGTCTTCAGCGTGGTCTTGACGTCCATTTCGAAGAACCTGCCGACGAGCCAGAACCCCGAGTCGTTCACGTGGCTCAGGACGGTCGAACCTCCCGCGATGGCGATCACGACGAGCGCCTTGTAAGGCTCGCTGAAGTCGCCCTCCGCGATGACCGGCGAGATCAGGCTGGCCGCGGTGATCAGCGCCACCGTTGCCGATCCCTGGGCCACGCGAAGCGCGGTAGCGATGACGAACGCGGCGACGATGACCGGCAGGCCGGTCCCTTCGAGAGTGTCGGACAACGCCTGACCGATCCCGCTCGCCCGCAGCACCGCGCCGAACATGCCGCCGGCACCAGTGATGAGGATGATGGCCGCAATGGGGCCGAACGACGAGTCGGTGATCGCCTCGATCTCCTTGGTCGACCGGCCCTGCGCGATGCCTGTAACGACAATCGCTACGAGCACCGCGATGAGCAGCGCCACGGGGGTCTGGCCAAGCATCCGGACGACCTGCACGACCGTGTTCTCGCCGTCGACGACGCCTTCTTCCACCAGCGTGCCCAGCCCGGTCTCGCCGAAGATCAGGATCAGTGGCAGCAGCAGGATGCCCAGGACGGCCCAGAAGGTCGGCGGCGTGCGGCCGGCCGCCAGTTCACGTTCGATCTCCTCGTCCCTGGCCAGCACAGCGGGCACCGGCAGGTCGATGCGCCTACCCATGAACAGGCCGAACAGGTAGCTGCCCAGGAACCAGGTCGGCACCCCGATCAGGACTCCGAAGACCAGCACCAGGCCGATGTCGGCGTCGATGAGCCCCGCCGCGGCCACCGGGCCGGGGTGCGGCGGGACGAAGGCATGCATGACGGCGAACGCCCCCGCGACGGGCAGGCCGAACAGGAGGAGCGAGCCACCCACCCGCCGGGCGACGGTGAACAGGATCGGCAGGAAGATGACCAGGCCGGCGTCGAAGAAGATGGGGAACCCGAACAGCAGCGCCGCGACGCCCAGCGCGAAGGGCGCACGCGTTCGTCCGGACCGACCGACCAGCGCGTCGGCCAGTACCTGCGCACCGCCGCTGATCTCGAGCAGCCGGCCCAGGATGGCACCGAGAGCGACCAGCAGGGCGACACTGCCCAGCGTCGACCCGAGCCCGTCGACCACGGTGGGAACGACGTCGGCTACGGGGATGCCCGTCGCTAGCGCGGTCAGCAGGCTGACGATGATCAGCGAGAGGAAGGCGTGCAGCCTGAGCGTGATGATCAGGAACAGCAGCAGTGCGACGGCGGCCAGCAGGATCAGCAGCAGCGGCCCGGTCGATAGGACGGGCTCCACCTCATCGGTCATGACAGCACCTCCACGGGATCAGTCGGCGTACTCCTCCAGCGCGGTGAAGAGCTCGTCGAGGCCGTCTACCGCCTGCTTCACCAGCGGGCGCATCCTGCGGTACACCTCGGCGGCATGCGGGTCCGGCGCTGTCTGGCGCTCTAGCGTGACGATCTCAGCGACCTGGTCCAGATCGTCCAGCGCGCCGAGCGCGTGGTGTCCAAGAAGGGCGGCGCCGACTGCGGTGCCCTCGGACGACGGGGCTTGCTTCAGCGGCATGCCCAGGGCGGAGGCCAGCACGGTGCTCCACAGCTCGTGCGTCAGCGCGCCGCCGGTCGCCCGGATCTCGGTGACGTTCACGCCAGCAGCGGTCACTGCCGCCAGGATCAGGGCAAGTTGCTGGGCTACACCCTCGACGGCGGCTCGGACCAGGTGGCCCCTTCCGTGATCGCGGCGCAACCCGAGGTACGCGCCGGACAGTCCCGACCTCCACCACGGGGCCCGCTCGCCGAGCAGGTACGGCAGCGCGAGCAGGCCGTTGCTGCCGGGAGAGACTCGTTCGGCCTCGGCCAGCAGGCTGTGGCCGTGCGGATCGTCGAGCGCTCCGAGCGCGGTAGCCAGCCAGTCGACCACCGACGCGCCGTTGCTCACCGCCCCGCCGACTACCCATCGGTCCTCGGTCAGCGCGTAACAGAACAGCCGTCCGGCGGCGTCGATACCGGGCTGGCGCCGGACCGCCCGCAGCGCGCCGCTGGTGCCCACCGACAGCGCGGCGTATCCGTCGACGACCGCCCCGACGCCGAGGTTGGCCAACGTCCCGTCGGAGGCGCCGGCGATGACGGGGGTGCCCTCGGGCAGGCCCACCGCTCGGGCCACCTCGGGCCGGAGCGGGCCGACCACCTCGGTGGTGTTCACCACCCGCGCCAAGCGGGACTCGTCAACCCCGGCCCGGTCGAGCGCCTCTGGATCCCAGCGGCGGCCGTGGATGTCGTACATGCCGGTGGCCGACGCGCATGAGAGATCCACTGTGAGCTCAGGCGTGTCCACTAACGCCGCCAGGACCAATTCCTTGACGCCGCCCCAGCGCGGGGTCGACTCGTGCAGCTTCGGGTCGTGTGCTGCCGTCCAGATCAGCTTGGTGAGCGGGGACATCGGGTGCACCGGCGTGCCGGTGCGGGCGTGCAGTTCGGCGGCGCCCGGTTCGGACCGCAGCCGGCGAGCCTCGTCGTCGGCCCTGGCGTCCGCCCAGGTGATCAGCGGGCCCAGCGGCCGGTTGCGCTCGTCGAAGGGCAGTAGGCCGTGCATCGCCGCGCTCAGGCACACGCCCGTCACCTGGTGCCCCGTGCCCTGCAGCCCTGCTACCACGTCGCGCAGCGCATCGACAGCCGCCCGCTGCAACTCACCGGGGTCGAGCTCAGCCCATCGCGGGTGCGGGATGTGCAGCTGATACGAGACCTCGGAGGTGCCCTGAACTGAGGTGTCCGCACCCGCGGCGACCGCTTTGGTCCCGGTGGTGCCGGCGTCGATGCCGATCACGAGCTGCACGACACTTGCGACGCTACCGGCCATGTCGCCGCTGTCAATGCCTCCGCGGCACACCGTGGTGCGTCGTCACCGGCTCCTGTCCACCTGGCACGCGGTCTCATCGGACGACGTGGCCCCGGATGATGATCCGTGCCGGCTCGTGCAGCACACGCAGGTCGGTACGCGGGTCCGTGTCGTAGGCCACGAGGTCGGCGGGTGCGCCGTGCTCGAGTGCGGAGAACCCGAGGAAGGAGCGCGCCGTCCACGAGGGCGCTCCGATCGCCGCCTCCGGCGGGATAGCCGCATCAGCAAGGCGGCCTACTTCCCTCGCCACCCTTCC
>CAZMXH010000083.1:0-7309 GCA_964570165.1 uncultured Actinomycetes bacterium | reverse complement strand
GTGCGGGAGCACCCGGGTTCCGGAGCTATCGGTGCCGGCCAGAACCGGCACTCCGGCCTCATGCGCTGAGGCGGCCAGCGGGCCGAGCCGGGCGTACGCGCCGCGGAACCACTTGCGGAACCGGGCCGACCTTGAGGCGCGGGCGACGTCGTGGAACGTCGTCCAAACGGTGATCGTTGGCACCAGCGCGGTCCGCTGCGCGGCCATCCGTTCGAGCAGGTCCGCCTCCAGACCGAGACCGTGCTCGACGCTGTCGGCACCTGCCTCCACGGCGGCGCGCGCGCCGGCCGGGGTCTGCGCAGGCACCGCGACCCTGCCGCCGACGGCGTGCACCCTCAGCCAGCCGCCGTCCACGACCGTCGTCGCGTTCCGGACCGCCTCCCGGCTGAGCCTGCCTTCGACCAGCCAGAACTCGACGGCCTCCTCCTGCGGCAGCGCGACGCCGCGTACCCGCAGGACTTCGGAGGTGCCCATCGGCCTCCAGTGTCCCAGCAAGATCGAGGTGACGTTGGTGACTTCCTGGACTCACCAGAATCACCCCGATCACGCGAGCGCCCGGGCGCGCCGTCGAGCCAGGCGCTCGCGGGTGTCCGTCCCGAGGAGCGAGATGAGCTCGGTCTCGAGCACGCGGGCGAGCCGGCGGAGAAAGGCGTCGGGTTCGTCGGCGGCGTCGGGATGTTCCGGGACGACGCGGTCGACGATGCCTGCTTGGTGCAGCGCGTCAGAGGTGATCTGCTGGCTGCGCGCCGCCTCCGCCGCGTGGTCGACCGTGCCGTGCAGGATCTCAGCAGAGGCCTCGGGTGGTAGCGGGGCGAGCCAGGCGTGCTGGGCGCACAGTGTGCGGTCGGCCGGAAGCAGGGCCAGCGCTGTGCCGCCGCCTCCCTCGCCAAGGAGGACGCAGATCGTGGGACTCGGCAGGGTGATCAGGTCTGCCAGGCAGTGAGCGATGCCTGAGGCGAGGCCCCCTTGTTCGGATTGGGCCGTTGGTGTGGCGCCGGGGGTGTCGACGACGGTGACGAGGGGAAGCGCGAGCTCGGCGGCGAGCCGGATGCCGCGGATGGCCTCCCGTAACCCGGCCGGGCCGAGTGCCTGGCCGGTGTCCTGGATGCTGCGGTCCTGGCCGAGCACGACGCAGGGGGCGTCGCCGAACCTGGCGAGGGCGAGCAGGAGGGCGTCGTCGCGCTCTCCGGCACCGGTCCCGGACAGCGGCGTGACGTCCTTGGCGGCAACCCGAAGGAGCTCGCGGACACCTGGCCGGTCGGGGCGGCGGGAGCGGGTGACGGCCTCCCACGCGTCGACTCTCGCGGGCCGCCCGGCGTCGGCCGGCTCCGGCTGACGGGGGATGGCGGGCGGCCGGTCGGCGGTGAGCACGGCCAGGGTGCGGATGGCGACACCGCGCAGGTCCTCCGGAGGCACCACGGCGTCGATGAGCCCGTGGGCGTAGAGGTTCTCCGCAGTCTGAATGCCGCGTGGCAGCTCCCAGCCGTACAGGGCTCGCTGGACGCGGGGTCCGAGCAGGCCGATCAGCGCGCCCGGCTCGGCGGCGGTGACGTGACCGAGTGACCCCCAGGAGGCGAGCACTCCGCCTGTCGTCGGATGCCTCAGATAGACGAGGTACGGCAGTTGGGCGGCGCGGTGCGCGGCCAACGCGGCCGTGATGCGCGTCATCTCCACGAACGCGGGTGTGCCTTCCTGGAGCCGAGTGCCCCCGGAGGCCGGAGACGCCACCAGTGGCAGTCGCTCGGCGGTGGCCCGGGTGATCGCAGCACTGATCCGCTGGCTCGCCGCCAACCCCACCGACCCGGCCAGGAACTCGAAGGCGCTCACGACCACGGCGACGCTGTGACCGCCGATGCGGCCTCTCCCGGTCAGGACCGCCTCATCCAGCCCGGACGTGCGCCTGGCCCGGTCCAGTGCCGCCCGGTACTCGTCGCTCGTGGCCACCTCGTGAAGCGGCGTGTCCCATGACTCCCACGACCCCGCGTCGAGCACCCTGTCGATGAGCTCAACGGATCCGATCATGTGCTTCCTCTTGTCGTGCCTGGAATCAAGATCTCAAGCTGACGGGTGGCGAGCCTGCTGGCAGGCAGTAGAACAGTGGAGCCTCTGCGATCGCGACCGGCCACCGTCCTGACGAGTCGCTTTGCCGCGCCTGCCACGTTAGCGGGACTGATGGCGTAGGCGACGGTATCGGCCCGCCCGGTTAGCCACCCGCACGGACCCAAGGCGGGCGTAAACGGCGGTGGATGCGGTGATCAGTCGGGCGTGGCCGGGCTGGCTGCCGTGTGCCGCACGCGTTCGGGGCGCAGCCCGCGAGCCGCTAAGCGAAGGGCAAGGCGACGAAGGAGCGGGACGCGGAGTGCAAGCCGCACAGCACCTGGAGGTCCGGTGTGCGCGCGGTCGTCGAGTGCGGCGAGTAGACGGTGTTGGGCGCGTGCGACCGCGAACTGGGTGATGCGGGTGGGCCAGTTACGGCGGCGCTGAACCGCAGCCAGGTGCCGGGAACCCGCGCGTCCGCGGCGGAGGTGCGGGATCAGGATGTTGGCAGCGGCCACCGCGTCAGCGATCGCGTAGTTGATGCCGTTGCCGGCGACCGGCGACATGGTGTGCGCAGCGTCGCCGATGAGCAGCAAGCCCGGACGGTGCCATCGTCGAAGCCGGTCGGCACGCACCGACAGCATGGCGATCTGCCGCCAGTCGGTCAGCCGGTCGACACGATCGGCCAGCATTGGGATGGCCGTGGCGATGGGGTCCCGGATGCGTTGCAGGCCCGCGTCCCGGATGCTGCGATACCCGCCCTTCGGGATGGTCAGGCCGAGTTGCCAGCGCTCGCCCCGGTCCACGGCAAGGATCAGCCGGCCCTCGCTCGATCCCGAGATGATCCCCTCCGGGTCGCTGGGCCGGCGCGGCAACCGCAGCCAGAGCACGTCGATGGCCGACCCGTAGGTCACGGCGCGGAGGCCGGATTCGCGGCGCACGGTGGACGCACGGCCATCCGCCCCCACAGTCAGCACCGCTTGGACCTCGCACGGGCCGTCCGTGGTGCGGTAGCGCACGCCACACACTCGATCGTCAATCTGGATCAGTTCCTGCACGGTGGCGTTCATGACCAGGGTGAACGCCGGGTAGCGCGCGGCCTGATCGGTGAGGAACCGTAAGAACTGTTCCTGCGGCATCAGGGTCATAAACGGGAAGCGGCCACCCAGGCTGTCGAAGGACAGTGACAGCGGCGGATCAGTCGGAAGCGACGCGGTTCGGATCTTGCGATGCGGCAGGGCAAGCAGTGCGTCGGCGAGGCCTAGCTGATCGAGCACTTCCATGATCGCCGGATGGAGGCTGTCGCCGCGGAAGTCGCGGTCGAAATCCGCGTGCGCCTCGAGCAGCACGACCGGGATGTTCTGCCGGGCGAGGAGCAGGGCGAGCATCGCACCGGCGGGTCCGGCGCCGACCACGCAGCAGGTGCTGCGACGGAACGCAGCCGCGCTGGCCTCGCTACTCACCGGAACCTCCCCGTTGGTTCGCTGCGTGACCGCTTCCCGCCGTCCGCGACAACCCCAGCATGGTCCCGTCGAGTCGAGCGGGTCGATGCCCGCCACCGCTACGACCGGCTATAGCTAGGATTACTACCTATATGCTTGGAGTAGCATACCTACCTATGAGGCCGCAAGCGCAAGCCCTGAAAGGACATCTCGATGTCCTACTACTGGCCACACTGACCGACGGGCCGCGGCACGGATACGCGATCAAAGAAGCACTCCGGGAAAGCAGCGGCGGCCGGTTCGACCTGCCCACCGGAACCGTCTACCCGGCGTTGCACAGGCTCGAACGAGCCGGGCTGATCGTCGGCTCATGGTCCACCGTGGAGGGCCGACGCCGCCGCACCTACCGGCTCACCGGCCAAGGCCACAGCAAACTCGCCGGCGAACGAGCCAACTGGCGGGAGTTCGCCACCGCGGTCACAGCTGTGCTGGACGGCAAGCCATGGCCTGCCACCAGCTGATCAACACTTACCGGGCGGAGCTGGCACGCCGGCTACCGGCGGGCATCGTAGACGAGCTCGCTGACGGCCTCGATGATGCATTTGAGCACCATCTCAGCGCGGGACTCGACCCCACCGCGGCAGCCGTTGCCGCAACGCGAGAGTTCGGACACCCGGACAAGATCGTCGCCGAGTTCGCCCGCCAGTCCCCACAGCGGCGCACCGCCCTGGCTTTAGTAGCCACCGGCCCGTTCTTCGCCGCCGCATGGGCCGGTTCCCTCATCACCGCTCACGCCTGGACCTGGGCCATCCCCACGGGCGCAGCCGTCGCGTATGGCGCGGTGCTGCTCACCGTGGTCGCCACCCTGATCGGCGTGAGCACCTGTAAGACCTTCACCACGACCCGCCTCGCCGCGCCGGCTTGCATGGGCGTGATCGCACTCGATGTCACCATGCTCAGCGCCATCACACTCGCCGCACCCGCGGCCACCTGGCCAATGACCCTCGCCATACCGGCCAGCATCGCCCGCATCGGCCTCACTGGCCGGCAGCTCCGGCGATTCCGAACCTGGTAAGGACCCTGCCGCTTCCGCTGTGGCGGATCCGGTTGTGATCCTCCGAGGCCTAGGACTCCTGACGGCCCGGCTTGCAGCAGCTGTCGGCGGAGGTGGGGGCGCAGCCGTCGATGTCCAGGCCGATATCGCCGTCGGTGAGCAGGGCGCTGGCGGGCGTGGCACATGCGTCGCCACGCCAAGCTTCGATGCCCTCCCGGATTGCGAACGCGGCGATGGCCAGGGCGGCGATCGGGTCGGCCCACCACCATCCGAGAGTGGAGTTGAGCAGCAGGCCGGCCAGCAGCACGGCCGACAGGTAGCTGCAGATCAGGGTCTGCTTGGAGTCCGCGACAACGCTGGCCGAGCCAAGCTCGCGGCCGGTGCGCCGTTCCAGGAACGACAGCACCGGCATCACCACGAGGCTGACCGCGGCCAGGGCGATCCCGGCGGTGCTGTGCTCGGGTTCGGAGAATCCGGCCAGGGCCAGGCCGGCGTCCGCGGTGACATAGGCAGCCAAGGCCAGGAACGCGACCGCGACGATCCGCAGCGCCGTACGCTCGCGAGCCTCGTGGTCACGGACGGAGAACTGCCAGGCCACCGCAGCCGCGGACATCACCTCGACGGTGGAGTCCAGCCCGAACGCGACCAGCGCCGAGGACGAGGCCACCGCGCCGGCGCTGATCGCGATGACAGCCTCGATCACGTTATAGCTGATCGTGGCGGCCACGATCAGCCGCACCCGGCGGCGCAGGACATCCCGGTGCGCCGTGCTCAGCCCCTGCGGTACGCGTGTGCTCACGAGCAGGTGCACTCCTCGCCCGAGCAGCAGCCTGGGTCGACGAAGAGCACCACCCGCAGCAGTTCGGACAGCGCCGGCGCCAGGTGCGGATCGGCCAGCCGGTACCAGGTGCGCCGCCCGTCCGGCACCGCCGTCACCAATCCGCAGCCCCGCAGGCAGGCCAATTGGTTCGACATCACTTGCCTGGACACCCCCAGCGCATCAGCCAGATCCGACGGGTACGCCGGCGCTTCGCGCAACGCCAGCAGAATCTGCGTGCGAGTTTGATCGGACAGCGCGTAACCGAGCCGGCGGAGCGCTTGGGCATGCGACAAGGTCACCGTGGCCATTGCGGCACAATACACGGATTCATGTATTCACGGAAGGCCGTTGGATACCGGCCCCAGCGCCGCGATCCCCGACGGCAGCCGCGTGTATCGTTCGGGTGGCGGCGCGGCGCTGAACATCTTCCAGTCGGTCACCGCCGGTACGTTATCGGCGACACTGGCAACCTGGTACGTCGACGACATCGATCAGGTCGTCGACGAACTCAACGCAGTCGGCGTCGAGCTGGTCCGGTACGACGAGTTCGAGCACGACGCCACGGGCATCACGCCTCGAGCCGGCGGTGGCCGTATCGCGTGGATCCAGGACGCGATGGCAACACCTTCGCCATCGAAGCCGACGCCTGAGCGCCGGACATACCCTCCGCGAGGGACCTCGGCGTCTCTGGTTGGTCGTGGGCTTGCTCGCCGCCCATCAGTACCGATCCTGACCTGATCACGGCGTAGCGTCGTGGCCATGGACATGAAACTGGAACTGGTAGGCGTGCCCGTGACCGATGTGGACCGCGCCAAGGAGTTCTACCTGCGGGCCGGCTTCGTCCTTGACCACGATCACACGGTCAACGAGGAGATCCGGTTCGTACAGATGACCCCGCCGGGGTCGGCATGCTCGATCGCATTCGGCCGAGGGCTGACGGCGATGGAGCCGGGGTCGCTGGACAACCTGCAGATGGTCGTCGCGGACGCGGACGCGATCCGCACAGAGCTCGCCGAGCGCGGGGTCGAGGTCAGCGAGGTCGACGACCAGCCGTGGGGTCGGTTCATCTACCTCAGCGACCCGGACGGCAATCGCTGGGCGCTGCAGCAGCTGCCAGCGTGGTCGCGAGGAGCGGGCGGAAGTGGCGTGAACCCGGACATCTGAGCGCGTGACGGCCGGAAGCACGGCCCAGCTCATGGCCGTTCGGCCCAACTCCGCCAGCAGCACCGCGGGCGAGACAGGCACGCTGACCAGTTGTCGAGACTTACGCGGCGATGGCCTGCTCCTCAGCCACGGCAGTCTTGGGCAAGACCAGGGAAAGGACGGCCGCGACAACGAACAGGGCGACGCTGACCGGCAGCGCCGTGGTGAACGCCTCGGTGTAGTCGCCTTGCGATTCCAGCGCCGAGAAGAACACCGTGCCCACGATGGCGACACCGATCGCTCCGCCGAGCTGTTGGACTGTGGAGAACTGACCTCCGGCGCCCCCGGCCACTTGTGCAGGGACGGCCGCCAGCACGACGTTGACCAGAGGAATCACCAGCAGCGACAGACCTGCGCCAGCAATCACGAGACCAGGCGCGATCGGCCACCATTGGCGCCCACCAGTGCCGACAGCGAATGTCGCGAAGCCGATCCACACGGTGCCGCCTGCCATCATGATGGCGCCCAGGCTGAGAACTGTCCGGCCGAACCGCTGTGCTAGCGATGCCGCCATGGGAGCAAGGACGAAGCTCCCAATGCTGAACGCCGTTGTGACCAAGCCCGCCGCAAGCGGTGAGAATCCCTGTCCCAGCTGAATCCACAACGCAAACGTCACGAAGAATCCCTGCATGCCAGCGGCAAAGGCCGTCATCACGAGCAGACCCGATGAGAAGGCTGGGATGCGGAGCAGGCTAGGCATCAGCAGCGGCGCGATCCGGTCGCTTCGGCGTCGCGACTCGATGGCGGCGAGTG
>CAZMXH010000082.1:0-10827 GCA_964570165.1 uncultured Actinomycetes bacterium | reverse complement strand
CGTCCCACCAGCGCATGGTCACCAGGTCGCCGAACCACATGTGCGCCATCTCGTGAAGAATGACCTCGGCCCTGCGCTCGTAGGCGGCTTCGGTCACCCGGCTGCGGAAGACGTAGTCCTCGTGGTGGGTGACGCAGCCGGCGTTCTCCATCGCGCCGGCGTTGAACTCGGGGACGAACAGCTGGTCGTACTTCTTGAACGGGTAGGGCAGGGCGAACAGGTCCTCGAAGTACGCCAGGCCGCGCCGGGTGACGTCGAACAGCTCGTCGGCATCGAGGTGCTCGGCCAGGGACTTCCGGCAGAACAGCCCGAGCGGCACGGTGCGGTCACGGCCTTCGTACTGGCTGCGCTCGACGTGATACGGGCCCGCGACGAGCGCGGTGATGTACGTGGGCAGCCGCGGGGTCGTGGCGAACTTCCAGCGCCGGACCCCGTCCTCCGCCTTGGACGGCCGGGGAGTCGGGGCGTTGGAGACGACCTGCCAGTGGCTGGGTGCACGCACCGTGACCTGGAACGTCGCCTTGAGGTCGGGCTGGTCGAAGCAGGCGTACACCCGTCGGGCGTCGGCAACCTCGAACTGGCTGTAGAGGTAGACCTCGTCGTCGACCGGGTCCACGAACCGATGCAGCCCCTCGCCGGTCCGGCTGTACGCCGCCTCGGCGACGACCGTCACCTCGTTCTTCTGGGCGAGGTCGTCAAGGGCGACCCGGGCCCCGTCGTACACGGCGTCCGGGTCGCGGCTCTCGCCGTTGACGACGACCTCCCGAACGGTCGGTACGACCAGGTCCAGCCACGTGCTGGCTCCGGGGTGCGCCCGGAACCGCACCGTGGTGGTGGAGAGGAACGTCGTGTCACCAGTCGTGAGGTCCAACTCAACCCGGTAGGAGTCAACGTTCACCAGGTCAGCGCGCGTCCGGGCCTCGTCTCGTGTGAGGTTCGTGCCAGGCATAGGCTCGATCCTGGCAGAGATTGCGGCGGAATGCCGCGCAAGCCGCATCCGTTGCCGGGCTAGAGGAGATCACTGCGACGTCGATGGGAGCACATCGTGACTCTGACCGCTGAGCAGACTCCAGCCACCGAGTCCCTCGAGACCGTCGACTTCTGGTTCGACCCGGTCTGCCCGTGGGCCTGGCTGACCTTCCGCTGGATGATGGAGGTGGAGCAGGTCCGGCCGTTGCGCGTGACGTGGCGCGTGATGTCCTTGGCCGTGCTCAACGCCGGGCGACACGATCTGCCGGAACGCTACCGCGAGCGGATGTCGCGGGCGTGGCTGCCCGTGCGGGTGATCACGGCCGCCGCGGAGCTGCATGGGCCGCAGTACGTCAAGCCGCTGTACGACGCCATCGGAAGCCGCATTCATCTGGAGGACCAGAAGGACTACCGGGCAGCGGTCGCCGCCGCTCTCGACGAGGTGGGCTTGGAAGCAGCGCTGATCAAGTACGGCGAGCGCGACGACTTCGACGACGCGTTGCGAGCCAGCCACCAGGCCGCCATGAACCAGGTCGGCGATGATGTCGGGACTCCGGTCATCGCGGTGGACGGGCACGCGTTCTTCGGCCCCGTGCTCACGCCCGCGCCGAAGGGCGAGCAGGCAGGCCGGCTCTGGGATGCGGTGCGTACGCTCGGCTCGTACGACGGGTTCTACGAGATCAAGCGCACCAGGACGCAGCCTCCGGTGTTCGACTGATCGGACCCGCCAACCCCCGCCGGGCGAGCTGTCAGGCCGGACAACCCGTTGACCTGGGTCGCAGCGGCAGCTTGCCCTGACAAGTCGTGAATAGGATGGCACCGTGCGCGTCCACGTCGCGGCCGACCATGCCGCATTCGAGGTGAAGAACAAGCTCACGGAGTGGCTGCGGTCCGGCGGCCACGAGGTCGTGGACCACGGGGCGTTCCAGTACGACGAGGAGGATGACTACCCGCCGTTCGTGCTGCGGGCGGCCGAGGCGGTGGCGCGCGACCCCGGCAGCCTGGGCCTCGTGCTCGGGGGCTCGGGCAACGGGGAGCAGATCGCGGCGAACAAGGTGCGCGGGATCCGCGCGGCGCTGGGGTGGAGCGAGGAGACGGCTCGGCTGGCGCGGTCCCACAACGATGCGAACGTCCTTGCCATCGGGGCTCGGCAGCACGAGTTCGCGGTCATCCGGAGGCTCGTGGAGGCATTCCTGACCACCGAGTACTCGCACGAGGACCGGCATGCGCGCCGGATCGAAATGATCAGTCAGTACGAGGACGCGGGCGCCGTTCCGCCGCTGGCCGGTTCTCGTTGAGTTCCCGTTCGGCCTCGGCGAGGGTTTCCTCGTCGGGCCGCGAGACGTCGCGGGCCCGCATCGCTCCGGAGACTCCTACCTGAGAGCGCCGGTCGACCTGGTCGAGCCGGCGCGCTGACATCCTGCCCTTGCCCGCCATGTCCGGAAGCGTACATTCCGCGCTGCGGCCGAAGTCTTAGCCCGACGCGAGGGCGATCGAGAAAAGGCCCTTTCAGGCGAACCCCAAGGTCGATACTGTCGCGGCGTGGGGTGGCTATCCGGGCGGCGCGGACGGTACTTCGGTCGCCGGCTGCTCGGACGTATAGGCCGCAAGGCGGTGCGCGAGCCGGCCGGGTTCATCGGGCTGCTGCTGGGCGCGAGCGGCTTGTTCGTTCTGGTGCTGAACCGGCCGGACCTCGTCGGGCTACTGGTCCTGCCGCTGCTCGTCGGCGGTCTGGTGCTCACCTTCCCCTCGCTCGTGCTGCTCGTGGCCGTCACCAGCGTCATGCTGGTCGCGGTGGGCGGCGTGCATGGTGTGGACGGGGGCCTTCTCGTCGCCGCGGGGGTCGCGGCGGTCACCGCGGCCGTCTGGCTGGGCACGGCTCGGTCCAGGGCACGGCTCGGCGTCCGCGGGACGGTCGGCGAGGCGATGCTCGTTGACCTGCGCGACCGGCTGCAGGCGCAGGGTGAGATGCCGGCGCTCCCGCGAGGCTGGGAGGCCGAGGTCGTCCGCCGGTCGGCGGGCGGTGAGACGTTCTCCGGGGACTTCCTCGTCGCGACCCGCTCCGCGGACCGGATGCTGCTGGAAGTCGCGCTGGTGGACGTCTCGGGCAAGGGACTTGGGGCCGGTACCCGGGCGCTGCTGCTCTCCGGTGCCTTCGGTGGGCTGCTCGGCTCGCTGCCGCCGCCCGACTTCCTCCCCGCAGCGAACGCCTACCTGCTCCGACAGGAATGGGGTGAGGGCTTCGCCACGGCGATCCACCTCGTGATGAGCCTGGAAACCGGCGCCTACGAGTTGCGCTCGGCCGGGCATCCGCCGGCGGTGCGGTTCAGCGCCGGATCGGGCAAGTGGGAGATCCTCGACACCTCGGGAGGGCTGCTCGGCGTCTTCGAGAAGGACGACTACACGCCGAGTTCCGGCCGGCTGGCCCCGGGTGACGCGCTGTTGCTGTACACCGACGGGTTGGTGGAGACGCCGAGCCGGGACCTCTCCGACGGCATCGACAAGCTCCAGGGCGAGGCTGAGCGCCTGGTGACCCGGGGTTTCCGCCACGGCGCGCGACGGCTCATCGACGCGGTGTCCGAGTCCGACATCGACGACCGTGCCCTCGTGCTGCTGTGGCGCCGCGGATAGCCGCGGGCACGCGGATAATGGGCGGAACAGAGGGGGTGGGCCCGTGACCATCGACGAGTCGGTCAGCGCGCCGGCGCGGGTAGCCGATCCGGACGAGGGCATCTCGGTCGACGAGTTGCGGCTGGCGACCCGTAACCATGGCATGCCGCTCGAGGCGCTGCGGTACGACGTCACGCCGCTGGGGATGCACTACCTCCTGATTCACTACGACGTCCCGCACCTCGACGGCGCCGAGTGGCGGCTGCGCATCGACGGCCACGTCGCGCGGCCGTTCCAGCTAGGGCTCCGCGAACTGCGCGAGCGCCGGGCGGTGACCCGCCGCGTGACGCTGGAGTGCGCCGGCAACGGCCGGGCGCGCATGGCCCCGCGGCCGGTGAGCCAGCCCTGGCTGGACGAGGCGGTCGGAACCGCGGAGTGGACGGGAACGCCGCTGGCGCCGCTGCTGTACCAGGCGGGAATCCGTCCCGGGGCGGTCGACGTCGCGTTCACCGGTGCCGACCACGGTGTCGAGCGGGGGGTGGAGCAGGACTACCAGCGCGGGCTCTCGCTGTTCGAGGCGCTGCGCGACGACGTGCTGCTGGTGTACGAGATGAACGGCCAGCCGCTGCCGCCGCAGCACGGGGCTCCGGTCCGGCTGGTGGTCCCGGGCTGGTACGGCATGGCGCACGTCAAGTGGCTAGTGGGCGTGACGGTGCTGGACCGGCCGTTCGACGGCTTCCAGAACACGGTGGCCTACCGCGTGAAGCGCGACGAGGACGATCCGGGCCAGCCGGTGACGCGCATCCTGCCGAAGGCGCTCGTGCAGCCGCCGGGGTTCCCGGACTTCCAGAGCCGGACGCGGGTCCTCGACGCTGGCGTGCACGAGTTGACCGGGCGGGCATGGTCCGGCTGGGGGGCGGTCGTCCGGGTGGAGGTCAGCGTGGACGGCGGAGCGACCTGGTCCGACGCGGTGCTCGGGCCGGCCGAGGGGCCGTACGCTTGGCGGCCCTGGACGTGGACGTGGGACGCGCGGGAGCCGGGCCGGTACGAGGTGTGCGCCCGCGCGACGGACGCCGCAGGCAACGTGCAGCCGGTGCAGCAGCCATGGAACCTGCAAGGTATGGCCAACAACCAGGCGCAGCGGCTGGCCGTCACGGTCCGCTAGTTGATCACGTGCAATGGGTGTGCCGGCGGTTCCCCAGGCGCGCGAACCTGGGGAACCGCCGGCCCACCCACGGCCCGTGGTCAACCGACCAGGCACCCCGCGAGGCCCTCGGCCGGCGCGTGCAGCACGGCGACGGGCGGGCCCCCCGCGCCCCCCCCCCGGGGCCCCCCGCCGCAACCCCCACGGCCGGTGATCACCCGACCAGGAACCCGTCGAGGCCCTCGGCAGGCTCGTGCAGCACGTCGACGTGCCGGACCACGGCCGCGGGCGGGCCGCGGTGCATCCACTCGACCATCGCGTCGACCTGATCGGGCGGTCCCTCGAACACCGCCTCGACCGCGCCGTCGGACCGGTTCCACACCCAGCCCGCCACACCCCGCCGGGTCGCTTCGTGCCGACAGGCGTACCGGAAGTTCACGCCCTGGACCCTGCCGTGCGCGATGACCCGCCGACGGACTCGCTCGCCGTGCATTCCCACAGTGTCTCGCTCCCGCCGGTACGCGTGCGGGGAGCCGCAACCGTCTATCCTCGGCGTCGACGGGAAGGCCGACGATGGACATGCCGACGAGCCGCCGGGCCGATGCGGCTCAGTAGCGGCGAGTGCCGCGAGCGGGCGGCCCAGGCCCGCGTCGGCCGGCTCGCGACGGTTGGCGGTGACGGCCGGCCGCACGTGGTTCCCGTGACGTTCGCGCTCGCCGGCGACCACCTGCTCACGGCGGTGGACCGCAAACCCAAGTCGACGACCCGGCTCCGGCGGTTGCGCAACATCTCTGAGAACCCGCAGGTGAGCGTGCTGGTCGACCACTACGAGGACGACTGGACGAAGCTGTGGTGGGTGCGGCTCGACGGCACGGCCGTGATCGCGACGGACGAGGCGGCGCTGCAGGCCGCCGTCGGTGCGCTCGCGGAAAAGTACGCCCAGTACCGGGATGACCCTCCGGACGGCCCGGTCATCGACGTCGCGATCGAGTCATGGACCGGGTGGGCCTACTGAGCGGTCGGCGAGCCGCTCGACGGCCGCGATCAGTTCGGTCCCGGTGAACATCTCCTCGTCGTTGTGGCCGACACCAGCCAGTTCCACGATGTCGACGGGCCCGGCGGCCGCCGCGGCGACGGCCCGGCTCTGCTCCGGCGGGATCACGTCGTCCGCCGTGCCGTAGACCACCGTGGTGGGGACGTCGACTCCGGCGATCTGCTCGCTCACCGGGAACTCGTCGCGCAGCAGCAGTCGTACCGGCACGATCGGGTAGTGGTGCTGCCCTACCGCCGCGAGCGACTCGTACGGCGAGCGCAGCAGCAGGCCGGCCGGCGGGTGGGACACGGCGAGGCCTACCACGGCGCCGCAGCCGAGGCTCTCGCCGAAGTACAGTATCCGGTCCGGCGGCACGCGCCGATCCTCGGTGAGGTAGCGGTATGCGGCCTGAGCGTCCCGGATCAGGCCTGTGGCGTCCGGGCTGCCGTCGTTGCCCGCGTACCCGCGGTAGTCGAACAGCAGGACGTCGAACCCCGCGGCGGCGAGTTCGCCCGCCAGCGGAGCGCGCCCGGCGCGGTTGCCGCCGTTGCCGTTTGCCACCAGGACCGTGATGTCACGGGCCCGGGCCGTCGCAGGCACGTACCAGGCGCCGAGCTTCAGCCCGTCGGACGTGGTCAGCGCCACGTCCTCCGCGCCGGGCAGCACGTCGGCGGCGCGTGTCACGGCAGCGGTGTCGGGCTGGTAGATCAGGCGCCGCTGGAACAACCACAGCAGGGCGAGCAGCACCAGGACGACACCGAGCACGATCGCCACGGTCCGCAACGCCGCTGCCATGGGCCCAGTCTGACCCACGGCACGGCAGGGAGTGTCGATCGGTGGCTCGACCGGCGTGGGACCATGGGCGTATGCGGATATGGCGCCGGTTCATCCGGCAGGTCTACGCTGTCGTCGCCGCCACCCCTGCCGACCGAGAGCGGTGGGTGGACTTCCTCCGCGTGTTCGCCATCGCCGTGGTGGTGCTCTGGCACTGGAGCCTGTCGGTGATCCACTGGTCGGGCGACAGGTTCGTGATGCCGAACCCGATCGACCACGTGCCCGGCGGCTGGCTGTTCACCTGGCTGCTGCAGATCGTCCCGGTGTTCTTCATCGTCGGCGGGTACGCCAACAACGCCTCCTGGCGGTCGTCCCAGCGCAGGGGCGAGGGCTGGCGGCGCTACCTCGGGCGGCGGCTGCGGCGGCTGCTGGTGCCGGTCGGCGTGTTCGTCGCGCTCTGGCTGGCCTTCGAGGTCGTCATGCACATGGTGGTTCCCGACTACACCGGCGTCCTGACCTACGCGTGGATCGTGTTCACGCCGCTGTGGTTCATCGGCGCCTACACCGGAGTGGTCCTGCTGGTGCCGGTGACCGCGAGGCTGCATGCCCGTGCGCCCGGATATACCCTCGCGACGCTCGCCGCCGCCGTAGTCGCCGCGGACGTGGGCCGCTTCGCCTTCGACGTGCCCGTGCTGGGGTGGGTCAACACGGCCCTGGTCTGGGTCCTGATCCACCAGTTCGGGTACTTCTACGAAGACGGCACGCTGCCGCGGCTGGGGCGCCCGGCAGGGGCGGCGCTGTCGGTGACCGGTCTGGCGCTGCTCGCCGGAATGACCACGTTCGGGCCCTATCCGGGGTCGATGGTGGCCACGCCGGTACAGGACTTCAGCAACATCCTTCCCACGACGGCGGCGATCCCCGCGACGGCGCTGTTCCAGTTCGGCCTGATCCTGCTGCTGCGCGACCGGATGAACCGGTGGCTGCGCCAGCCGGTGGCGTGGCGCCCGGTGGTGGCGGCCAACTCGGTGATCCTCACGATCTTCGTGTGGCACATGACCGCTGCCCTGATCGCGCTGGCCCTGTACCGGGCGATCGGAGGGGAGTTGCTCGCCGAGCCCACGGCGCTGTGGTGGGCGCAGCGCTGGGTGTGGATCGTGCTCCCCGCGCTGTTCCTCGTCCCGTTCGTCGCCGCCTTCGGGCGGCTGGAGGTCGGTGGCCTGCTGCGCTCCCGCGGCCACGCTGCTGGCCAGCCCGCACGACACCCCCAAACCGGTTGATCTGCGGTACCGCTGCGTCATCAGCGGCCGGATCGGAAGGGACGGACGCTCCTTGAGATCGTTGCCGACGTCCGCTAGCAGTGCTCGACTGCGTCAGTGCCCGCAAAAGGCGCATACCGGGCTTGAAACACGCCGAAGCTAGGCTCGACGATGCTCACGAGACGACCGACGAGCGCAGCGGTGGCCAGCGTGGCGATGCTCGCGCTGGCCGGATGCGGCGATGACGACCGGTCGACATCGGACGACGAGAGCCCGCTTGCGGAGTACCTGGGCGAGGATGCGGTCTCCTTCGAGGCCGGCGGGATGAATGTGTCGTTCGGCAGCGGCGGCAGTGAGCCGCACGAACCCACCGAGGAGGAACTGCAGCAGCAGCGCGAGGTCGAAGAGTTCGTGGCGACCTGCATGGCGGCACAGGGGTTCGAGTACGTCCCGAACGAGGTGAGCCCGGGCGATTTCGCGTCGCCATTCGACGAGGCGTACTCGCTGCCGCCGGACGAGTTCGCCGAGCAGTACGGCTACGGCGCCTCAACGCTTCGGTTCGACGAGCTCGAGATGCCGGAGGATCCGAACCAGGAGATCCGGGAGAGCCTCGCGCCGGAGGCTCTCGAGGAGTATGAGCGCGCGCTTTACGGCGACACTCCCGGCGTCGAGGCCGAGGGCGGAGTGCCCACGGCGCCGCCAGTCGAGGACCGCGGCTGTTACGGGCAGGCGAGCGCCGAGGTCTTCGGCAACGATGAGGACGAGTCGTCCGCTGGACCGCCCTCGGAGTTCGAGGGGCTGATGGAGGATCTGTTCCGGCTCGGCGAGCGTCTCCGGGAAGAACCCCGGGTGATCGAGGCCAACGAACGCTGGCACGAATGCATGGCCGACGTCGGCTACCCGGAGTTTGAGCGTGTCGGTGACCCCGAGCAGGCCGTGTTCCAGCGGATGGCCGAGCTCGAAGGCTTCGGTGGCGCCGCGGCCGACCCCGCGCCCGCTGCGCGAAGCGAGGAGGGCGACGTCGGCGAGCGAGCCACGCCGCAACCGGTCGAACCGAAGGAGATCGACCCTGCCGAGCTCGAGAAGCTGCAGCAGTACGAGCTCGCTCTCGCCCAGGCCGACTTCGGCTGTCGCGAGAAGCACTACAACGACATCGTCGAAGAGGTCCAGTACGAGCTCGAGGAGGAGTTCGTCGCGGAGCACCGTGCGGAGCTCGAGCGGTTCCGCGACGAGATTGCCCGGCTGGGTGCTAAGGCGGACGCGGGGGCGAGCGGCGACTGATGGGGATCACGCGGAAGCCCCACCAGGGTCCGCCCCAGGCCACGAGGTCTGCGTGCCTGCCGCGGCAAGGGTGCCCCTGCTGAACGTGATCGAACTACAGCTTGCGGAGGCGGACGCGCTCGACGGCGTGGTCTGGGCCCTTGTACAGCACGACGGATGCCCGGCCGCGGGTCGGCGCGATGTTCTGGGTCAGGTTGGGGCCGTTGATGGTGTCCCAGAGCTCTTCGGCCCGCTTCACGGCGGCGTCGTGGTCGAGGTCGGCGTATCGCCGGAAGTACGAGCTGGGGTCCCGGAACGCCGTCTCGCGCAGCTGGAGGAAGCGCTTGACGTACCAGCTGCGGACGGCGTCCTCGGGCGCGTCGACGTAGATGGAGAAGTCGAAGAAGTCGCTGACCGCGAGCTCGGTGACGCCGTTCGACCGGGGCCTGGCCGGCTGCAGCACGTTGAGCCCTTCGAGCAGGAGGATATCCGGCCGTTCGACCACGATCTCCTCGCCGGGCACGACGTCGTACACCAGGTGCGAGTAGACGGGCGCCCGCACCACGGGCTTGCCCGACTTGACCTGGGCGACGAACCGGAGCAGCGCACGCCGGTCGTAGGACTCGGGGAAGCCCTTGCGCTGCATCAGCCCGCGGCGTTCCAGTTCGGCGTTCGGCAGCAGAAACCCGTCCGTGGTGACCAGCGCGACACGCGGATGCTCCGGCCACCGGGCGAGCAGCAGCCGCAGCAGCCGCGCGATCGTGGACTTGCCGACTGCGACCGAGCCGGCGATCCCGATGACGTACGGCGTGCGCTCGGGGAGCTCACCCAGGAACGTCTGGGTCGCGCGGTGCAGTTCGGCCACGGCGGCGACCCTGAGGTTGAGCAGCCGGGACAGCGGCAGGTACACGTCCCGGACCTCGTCGAGGTCGATGAAGTCGCCGAGCCCGCGGATCTGCTCGAGCTCGTCCGCGGTCAACGGCAGCGGCGTCTGCTCCCGCAACCGCGCCCACGCCGCACGGTCGAGGTCGACGTATGGCGAGTGGTCGTGCCGACCCTGCCCCACTGAACCTCCAAAGACTGGCTACGCCATATAAACGTACTGCTATCGGATCATGGCGTCGGGCGAGCGTCGCGCCGGCCCGAGACGGCCCGAGACGGTGGAGCGGACGAAACGGGACCTTCCTACGGCGTGCTGCCTGGGCGGGCCGCGCTGTCGTACGCTGGCCCGCGTGTGCGGCATCGTGGGATACGTAGGTGAGCAGCCGGCGCTGGACGTCGTGATCGAGGGTCTGAGGCGGCTGGAGTACCGGGGCTACGACTCGGCCGGCGTGGCAGTGGTCGCCGACGGTGCGCTGGCGTCGGCCAAGGCCGCCGGCAAGCTCCCCAACCTGGAGAAGGCGCTGGCCACAGGTTCCGTGCCGTCGTCGACGACGGGCATCGGGCACACCCGCTGGGCGACGCACGGCGCGCCGACCGACCGCAACGCGCACCCCCACCTCGACGGGGCCGGTCAGGTGGCCGTCATCCACAACGGGATCATCGAGAACTTCGCCCGGCTGCGCGACGAGTTGGAGAGCAGGGGCGTCTCGTTCGAGTCGGACACCGATACCGAGGTCACCGCCCACCTGCTGGCCGCCGAGGTCGCTGGGGGAGCCGGGCTGGCCGATGCCATGCGAGCGGTGTGCCGCCGGCTCGATGGCGCGTTCACGCTCGTTGCCGTGAACGCCGAGGAGGCGGACCGGGTGGTCGCAGCCCGCCGCAACTCACCTCTCGTCGTG
>CAZMXH010000081.1:0-10838 GCA_964570165.1 uncultured Actinomycetes bacterium | reverse complement strand
GCCACGAGAAGAAGATGTACCCACCGACAAAGGATGGTCCGATCAGCGTGTAGACCACCCCGGTGACGATCTCGATGAACTGGGTGCCAGTGCGCGAGTCGGTCCCGAGCGCGGTGAGGTCGAAGTCTCCGCGCATGAACCCTTGCCGGAGCACGGACGCGGTGTCGGCGTAGCGGAACGAGTCGCCTCTCTCGTAGGTGAAGGCGACCATGTAGTACCGCGGGAGCGCGGCGAGCAGCTTCAGCACCAAAGCCGCTACGAGAATGCGGAAGATTCGCGGGTCGGGCTCGTTGCGCGCGAAGCGGAGCAACACCGGTACGGAGACCGCGACCAGCGCAGGAGCGACCCACAGCGCGCCCCACACGTCGTACGAGCTATGCTGCATGGCGTACGCGAACAGAGCCGCGTAGCCGGCGATCAACGGCAGCGTGAAGCCGACGACGACGTGCCGAGTGACGCCTGGAGTCGTGCGCTCCTGCGCCTCCGTTCCGGCCATGGCCCCCCTATGCCTTCAGTCCGCAGTATCGTCCATCGCGCGCCCGGGCGATGCAAGTGTGCGGTGCACGCGCGTGGTTCAACAGCCGTCCGGCAGCCGGACGTGCCGGTCGACTGGGATGTCCTCGACGATGAACTCCTGCCGGCTCGGCGGCGAGACCCGCAGGTCGACAGTGGTCGCGGAACCGACACCGAGATGGGCAAGCAGTTCGTTGCCCGACGTGTAGCCGGCGGATGCGGCGATCTCGGCCCCCGCGATGAGCTCATCGCTGCCCTGCTCCAACGCCTCCACCCGGGTTCCCGGCCCGCCGCCCCACTCGCGTCCGATGGACACGGAAATCCAATGACCGGCGTCGCTGGTGTTCCTCAGCAGTAGCGAGGGCAGCGCCGGATCCCACTCCACGAGAAACAGGTCGATGCGCCCGTCGCGGTCCACGTCCGCCGGCGGACCGCTGATCCAGTACTGCGGATCACCAAGGCCGTGCGGCGTCTCGAACCGCGGCACGCCGTCCGCCAGCTCGCCACTGTGGCGGAACACCGCCGGGCGGGTGCCGTCGGCGGCCGAGGCCGTGGTCACGATGTCGGGCCAGCCGTCGTTGTCGAGATCGGCGAGGGCGACGTCCGGCGCCTTTGTCGGCAGGTCAACCATCCCGGACTCCTCTGTGACGTCGACGAACTCGGGCGCGGCTCCCGGCTCTGCAGTGCGGTTCAGGTACAGCCGGACGGGCACCCGCCGGCCGTCGTCCACGGTGCTGTTGAAGTGGTGGCCGACGACGAGGTCGGGCCAGCCGTCACGGTTGACATCGCCGAAGGCGGCCCCCGCGACCAGGTCCTCCTCCCCGTATGTCTCCCATGCGAAAACCTCGGAGTCCGTCTCGTCGAAGCCGCCGCCGTCCCCGACGAAGAGCCGGTTCGAGCCGCCGACGAAAAGGTCGGTGAAGCCGTCGAGGTTGACGTCGCCGGTGGCCAGCCCGAGCCCGTGGACGTCGAGCGGCAGTCCTGCGGCCTCGGTCACATCCTCGAAGGTGAGATCGCCCGCATTCCGGTAGAGCCGGCTCGAACCGCCCTCATACACGTCTTCGACAAGGAACAGGTCGAGCAGCCCGTCACCGTCGTAGTCGAGCACTCCGATGGACCGGCCGCCCAGGGACGGGTCCAACCCGGAGTCCTCGACAGTCTCGAAACCCCCGTCGCCGCCGCCTCGGTAGACCGCCGTTGGGGCGGCCTGCCGCTCGCCGTCGCGCGGGTTGCGGGCTGCGACGAGGTCGAGATTGCCGTCGCCATCGAGGTCCGCGAACACTGCGCCGCTCGTGCGCCCGTACACCTCGGGAAAGCCCGTGGGAGCGAACGACCCGTTAGCGAGGCGAACCATGACATCGGGAGATGGGCCGGTGGCGCCGCGATGCGCGTAGTCGTCGGGGGCGCGGTCGGCGAATGTCCCGACGAACAGGTCGGGCTGGCCGTTGCCGTCGACATCGCCCCATGCGGCGGCGTGCCCGTGCATTCCCTTCAGCGGTTCCTCCAACCCGTACTCGGACGTGACGTCGTCGAACGTGATCTCCCCGCCGCTTGCTCCTGTGGACGCCTCCCAGCACGTGAGCGCGCCGATCGCTGGAATCGGTGTCGCTGCCGGGGCCCCGCTCTGGTCGGGTCCCGTCGAGCACGCAGCCAGCGCCGCCGTCGCTAGGAGCGCGGGCCACAACCTCACTCGAGCTCCACAACGACCAGGACGACCTCGCCGAACGAGCTGTCCTCGCCCGGCGCGGCGGCGTTCATGCCGACGTACAGTGTCGAGCCGCTGTCGTCGACCGCGATGTTGTAGGTGCCGCCGAGCGAGAGCCCGAGCTCCTGCCGCGCGAGAGGGTCGAGCTCCACCAGCGTTCGTTGCTCGCCAGTCGCGGTGTCGACCTCGATGATCGGAGTACCGGACTCCGCCGCACCCCCGTGGGCGTCGGGGACGTACCAGAGCAGGCTGCCGTCCGGATCCATCGCGATCGACGCGGTGTAGCCGTCCAGCCGACCCAGTTCGCGGAGCTCGCCGTCGGATCCCAGGGCGAGCAGGACATCAGGGTCCTGGGTGACGAGGTATACGGAGCCGTCTGGGGCAGGCGGGGTAGAGGCGCGGAGGAACTCGCCAGGCAGTGTGATGTCGGTCGAAGCGAGTTCGCCTGTGTGCGGGTCCCAGCGAGCGAGGCTTCCGTCGTCCCGAGAGAACATCGCCCCGCCTTCCGCATCGACCGCCATGGCGCGGAACCCGCGATGGCTCTCCTCGTCGCCCGTGGTGAACACCTGCTCTCCGGTGGCCATGTCCAGCACGACGAACGCTCCGCGCTGGGGGTCGAACATCTCCGGGTTTGCCGCCTCGGCGTAGAGGAGGCCGCCCTCTGGCCAGCCGGCCATCGAGGGGACACCGTGCTCCTCCAGGACGGTGCCGAGATTCTCGATCGTGCGTTCTGTGGGATCGAGGCGGAAGAGCAGGTCACCGTCGTAGCTCCCGCCGTAGACGAGGTCGCTCTGGGTGCCCCAGTAGGTCGCGGCGTAGACCTCACCACACGGCCCGGCGACCATCTGAGCGTGGATCTTGCCGTACCCCCAGTCGCCAGGCTCGTGGTCGGTCAGCGACAGAACGTCGCTTATCCGGGTGAGCCGGTTCTCGGCGGGATCGTACTCGTAGATGAACGAGTTGCCGTCCGGCCCGAGGTGATCGCCGAGCGCCGACATGAACCGTCCATCGGGTAACACGACACCTTGGCCCCACTGCGACCACGGGTTGCCGTCATAGTCTGGGAGGGGGTACGCCGCTGCTCTGATCTCAGGGTCATCGGAGAGCGTGACGAGGTCGGCCGAGGGGCCCTCCTCCCACTCCTCAGTCTCCGATCCGGACACGGCGCAGTCGGCCGACCTCTGGCTGTCCGGCTCGTCGGCCTGGGTCTCCTGGTCGGGCCGCTCGGTGCAGCCCGCGCCAAGCCCTGCGACAATCCCTGCGACGACGAGGCGGACGAGCAGCCGATCCACCTGCAAGCTGCGTCGCTCTTGCCGCCGTGCCGGCGGCTCGCTAGTCGCCACGTGATACCCCCCTTATCCAACGATCCAATGATGCCGCATCCAGCCAGTGGCAGGGTTCTGCGTCCCCGACGAGCACGAGGGCCGGCTGCCGAGGGTTCATGCGGTGCCGTGGCCTTCGGTCACCGAACCGGTGCCGATCCGTTATCCTCGCAGCAGGGGGTGAGACTCGTGGGGGACGATGGCTTCCTGACTGCGCTCGTCCGCGTCGTTGCCATCGTCGCGCACTCTCGCTCTGTTAGCGATTCTGCATTCGTATGGAAAACTATGGCTGACAACTGTCAGGAAGAAGTTCCGTAATCGTGCGAAATCTCCTGCAGACGCTCCGGACGTCTCTTTGGCTGATTGGCGCGGAGCGCCGGTGGCGATGGCTGCTCTTGGTTCTGCTGGCGCTGGTCGTCGCTGGCTTCGAGGCGCTTGGTGCTGTTCTGATCTTTACTCTGCTGCAACTCGTTGCTGCCGGTGACGAGGTGAGGATCCCGGTAATAGGTGACCTCAGTTCTTACTTCCCGGGCGTCGACAGGGATATGCTGGTGCTGGCAGTTGCGGCATTTGTGGCGCTGTTCTTTGTAATCCGAGGCACCGTTTTGGTGGGGCAGACTTACGTTCAGCTCAGGCTTATTCAGAATGCTGCGGCTCAGCTGTCGACATATCTCGTACGAGGTTACTTGGCGTTACCTTATTTGTTCCATACCAAACAGAATTCGGCGGAACTAGTACGAAATACCTATGACTCCGTAATGGAGTTCGCCAAGCAGGTCCTGATCCCCCTCGTGATGATTGCCTCCCAGTCCATACTCCTGCTGGGCCTGGCCGGAGTACTGCTGTGGACCTCGCTGCCGGCCACGCTCATCGCGATCGGTGTCTTCGTCCCGCTGATCTGGCTGCTCATGCGAATCATTCATCCACATCTGCAAAGGCTCGGCCGCCGGTCGCAGGATGCCAAACAGGGTACCCTGAAGGCCGTCCAGCAGGCGCTCGGTGGGGTTCGGGATATCAAGATTTTGGGCCGCGAGCGATTCTTCACCAACGTATACGCTGGGCATCGCAAGGCTCTGGCCAAAGCGAGTTATATTCGCGGCGCCATGATGGTAATCCCGCGGGCCCTAATCGAGACCGCACTTGTAACTATCATTGTTCTAATGTTCGCTACAGCAGTGATCGCTGGCGATTCGCTCGAAGGACTGCTCTCCACGATCGGCGTTTTCGGCTATGTTGGCCTGAGACTGCAGCCAGCACTGCGGGACATTGTATCCGGGTTTAACAACCTGAAGTTCGGTGCCGCCGTACTCGACGATCTCACGGTTGATCGTCAACGTGTGGATGCTGCCCTCAGCCCTGGGACTAGGTACCCGACAACGCCGGTGGAAGGCCAGTTCAGCAACCGCCTGGAGTTGCAAGGGGTGTCGTTCGCGTACTCGAATGAGTCCACACCCGCATTGGCTGGCATCGACCTAACTGTTCGACGTGGCGAGTTCGTCGGCATCTGTGGTCCGACCGGTGGCGGCAAGAGCACCATGGTCGACCTCATCGCCGGATTGCTCGAACCCACCGAAGGGCGGATTCTGGTCGATGGAATGGACTTGGCCGAGGTTACCCCGTGGTGGCATCAACAACTCGGAGTAGTCTCGCAGACGGTCTTCATGATCGACGACACCATTCGTAACAACATCGCACTCGGCCACGATGACGAGGAGATAGACGAGGAACGTTTGCTACGTGCCGTGGAACGTGCTCAGCTCAGTCGGGTGGTGGCGGAGTTGCCGGAAGGCCTCGACACGACGATCGGAGAGCGTGGCATCCGGTTGTCCGGAGGTCAGCGGCAGCGGGTCGCCATCGCGCGGGCGTTCTACCGAGAGCCGGCCGTGCTCATTCTGGACGAGGGGACGTCGGCGCTCGACATGGCAACGGAGGCAGCCCTGGTTGCTGCGATCGACGAGTTGAAAGCCGGCAGAACCCTCATCGCGGTCGCGCACCGCATCTCGACTGTGCAGCGGGCTGATCGCATCGTGGTGGTGGAAGGGGGCCGCATCGCGGCTACCGGAACCTATGACGAGCTCATCGAGCACAGCGGATTGTTCCGCACCCTGGCACAATGAGCGCCGAGAGTTCTCGCTAGGTCATAAGTCCTTGGGATCGATCCTGGGGATCTCCCAACGTGAGGTCCCGAGCCGGCCGTCGTCGACCACGGTGTTGAACGCGCAGTAGTACCCCAGGTCAGCAAGGTCGCGGATGGTCGTGGGCGTATAGGTCGACGGCTTGCCGTAAGGGTATGCGAAGCCCCGTCGTCCCGGACCGAGGTGGGAGTCGAGCAACGTCATCGACCATTCAAGGTCCTCCCGTTGCTCGGCATCTTCCATTGCCGAGAGCACCTTGTGCCGATGAGTATGCCCGCCGACCGCGAAACCGGCCTCCTGCATCGCCCGGGCTTGCAGCCAATCGAGATACAGGGATCGGGCAAATTCCGCTGGTGGTCCCAGGACCACCGAGAAGACGTGAGACAGGAGCCGCTCACTGGCCGCCGCGGGGAGTTGATGGTTGACGAGGTACTTGAGGCGGGCAGTCTCGTGGTCGTCCCATCGATAGACCGCGCGGACCTCGTCAGGGCGCGGTGCCGGGGGTACGGCGATGCCGATCTCGCGTGCCGCCTCGTCGAGATGCTTGCTCAGTTCCGCAGTTCCGAGTGATGCGAGCAGGAAATGGTTCATGTGCACGGCGAGTACCTCATGGTCCTCCACGGCAGCGGTGGGCAGGAAGAACGCTCCCGGTATGCCCGCCTCGGAAAGGATCTGAGCTGCCGTGTCGTGATGCTCCCGTAGGCCGTCGTCGAACGTCAGGATGCATAGATCCCGCTTGGGTTCCCACGCTCCCTCCAGGAACTCGACGCAAGCCTCCAGCGGAGGTGTGTCAAACGTCTGCTGTACCTTGGCGACCTGCCGGCGAAACTCCGCCACAGGCACTGCCCTTATGCCCGGAAAATCCGTGCCTTCTACGTCGCGGATGTAGTGATACATCACGCTGACCAGGCGGGGACCCGAGGGCATCAGCGGCGCTCCCATAGCCAGCGAGCTAGCTCGAGGTCGAGCGGATCGTCGATGTTGACCATCGGCCGGTCGACGACCACAGCACCGGTCCTGTCCCCGAACACGTGGTGCTCCCGTCGCAGCAGGACCGACCGGTGGGCTGCGTAGCAGATCCCGTTGAGGTGGTAGTACGTCGTTGGAATCAGTTGCCGGGTCGCCTGGAAGCCTTCGGCGAGGTATGGCTTCAACTGCCCTGAATCCGTCACCAGCATCGTCTTCTCAGGAGCGTAATGCGATGGGGTGGCGCTGACCGTAACGCTCGCCTCGAAGCCGTCCTGCACGATGGCATCCACGCAGGCCTCGATATCCTCCGGCTCCCGAAACGGGCTGGTCGGCTGGATGAGGATCGACAACTCCAAGCGATGTCCGGCCTGGGCCTCTGCCTGCAGATGAGCGTGCCGCCAGACGTCGAGGCCGGACGCGAGATCGGTGGCCAGCTCCGCCGGGCGGAGCGTGGGCACGCGCAGCCCGGCTCGGCGCCCTTCGTCGGCGATCTCATCGTCATCGGTGGACAGGACGGTTATGTCGATCCAGGGCAAGGCCAGCGCGAACTCGATGGCCCGCCGAACCAGGCTCATGCCGCCGAGTTCGGCGAGGTTCTTGCGCGGGATGCCCTTGGAACCCCCTCTGGCCGGTACCACCGCGAGTGCGGTCAACCCTGCACGCATGTCAGCGTCCAACCGACATACTCGGGGACAGTCCATGCGCAGCGGCTCCGATCTTTAGCGCCGGATCTGACTCGGGCGTGGTGAAGTAGCGACGGAGCACGGCAACGGCGACCTCCTCGCTAAGGAAGCCGGATTGCACATATGGCCAGAGGTGTGCCTCGGACTCATCGACAACGGGCGGCAGGATCGAATGTGTCCCCACCTCGATCCGTTCAGCGCCCATCGCTGCCAGCACCGCCGCGCGATGCTGTCCGTGGACGACCAAATAGCGCTCCTGCTGCTGAGACCGCAACACCACGACGTTGATCCTGCCCCGGGGAAACAACCCCGGCTGGTAGCCGTACTTCTGGATCGACTTCACGCAGCGTCTGAGGCGCGACCATTCCGTTTTTCCAGCGGCGTTGTTCAGAGGACCGAATAGTGGGGATCCGGGTGGCCCATCTGCGACGGCGAAGGGATCGTCAAACGGCGGCTCCGCAAGGAGCCACGGTTCAAACAGAGTTTGGGCCGGCACACGGTTCAGTGGTCCGGGATCCTTGAGCTGGTACGCTTCAGCAATCGTCTTTGGTGCGAACGTGTCGTAGAAGCGCTTGAGAACACTCGTGTCATACGAGGCATCGATGTCGTCCAGCAGCTCCCTGCTTGCGGCGACCAATGGGTGCCATGACTGCGGTCCGTATCCGAACAGCGGCCTTCCGACCAGCTTCGACACGGGAGCCGAGTAGACCCACGTAGCAATTCTGAACCGTAGGTCCCTCGACTCCTCGATCGGGTGCGCCGGTGTCGCGTTCCCACGGCTCCGCGCTGTGTGGCGCCTCGGGCGCACGCGTTCGAGGCGGAAGCCGGTGACGGCGGCGAGGCCCATGTTGATCGATGAGCGCAGATTCAGACGCATCTAACCCTGCCTGTGGTGCGACGTGAACGAGCTTGGATCGGAGTTCGCCATAGTACGGTTCGGGCGGGTGTCAAGCATCCCAGTCGGCTCCTCACGGGCCCGAGGGGCACCTCTCGCTTCACCGGTCTGCGCCGAGGAACGGGTCTGCAATTCACTTGAGCTTCGAGCGCAGCCGAGAACCCGCCCTACCGATACGCCCGCCCAGGTTTTGTCCGAACCCTATGACGTCGTAACGCTGCCGAGTGTGACTCGTCCACCTCAGCTTCCACGAGTTGTCGTTTCCGCCCCCCAGTTCATAGCTTTCGACTCCGCGCTCGGCGCAGTCCTCGAGTGTTTTCAACAATAGCACATGGCTCGGGGAGCATTTTTTGTCGAGCTCCTCATCGTAAGCCGTGATGAGCCCAAACAAGCGACCTTGATACTCCAAATCGAAGTTGAAGGCCACAATCCGGTCATCAAGCCTCAAAACACCTAGCCGCAACCAGTCGTTGACGATTGCGAGCTCCGCGAGTCCACGATAGAAGCTCAGCTTCGCCGGTGAGTTCGCCACCGCTCGTCCGATGCGCCCTTTCCAGCCAGCAGCCTCGAGTACGAGCGATTGTTCCAATGCCGAGCTGACGTGCTCCTTCGGCGTCGAGGTCTCTATGGAAACCTCGCCCATCGCCCCGAGGTGACGTTCCCCCCGACGCACATTGTTTCGGAGCTTCTTACCCATCTCCGCCAATACGGGGTCAATGCCGTCTGCCGTGACGATGTAGGGAGCATGGAGTGCCCTGCGTACAGTCCAGTCGTCCCCGTCATTCACGTTCTCCATCAGTGGCGATGAACCATCCAGCCTGTCAAGACGGACGTAGGTGCACTTTGCGAGTTCGCGAGCCACCGCAACCTGCACACTAGAATCATCAACGCAGACCATGTCGAACGAATCGCTATCCGTGTCGGAAAGGGCAACCAACCTGAGGCCCCGCTTCAACATCGGAACCGCCGCCACAGGAGACCCACCTTCCCTGGCGACAAGCACGCGCAGTCGTTCGCCGGAGCCGATGCGGCACTCTGCCCAGAGTCGGAACCACTCCACCCGGAGGAAAGGTGAGCTCGTCGGCCCAGCCTGCTGGTTCCACCATGACTCGATCTCATCGAACACCTCGATGTCATCTCGCCACTCGAAGCGGACCACGGATCATGGCCTCCTTCTATCACCAGGATCATGGCTGGTGGGCCGCCCAGGACTCGAACCTGGAACCCGAAGATTAAGAGTCTTCTGCTCTGCCAGTTGAGCTAGCGGCCCAGCACGAGAGGCTACCGTGGAGCTACCGGCCACCAGACAGCCGCCCCGGCATAACCTCATGGGCCAGCTGCCGTCTTACGCTCTACGAACGCCGCAAGACTGCCGATGCTTTCGAAGACCGGTGATCTCGTCGTCGGAGATTTGAATGGCGAATCTTTCCTCCAGCACCGCCACCAGCTCGAGCACGGACATGGAATCCAGCTCAGGCATCGCGCCGAACAACGGCGTGGTCGCGTGGAGTTTCGATGCAATCCTCGATGTCCAGCGTGGACACGACGATCTTCGTCACGTCGTCCACTGTCTGCTTCATTGGCGTTCCTCTCCTCCTGCAGGGCTAGACGAGTACCTCTGCCGCGGCGCCGCCTTTGTGCATTGGACCCGCCGTCGTGATTCCGCTGTGGTAGGCGTGATGCAGCAGATCGTGCATCCTAATGCTTCCAACGCTATACCGGGCAAGATCCGGCTTGTGCACTACATACTCCGCATTCAGTCGGCTTCCGGCCACGACGTCTGCCGACACGGCAGCGCGTTTGCCGTCGACTACAAGCGCTGATATCCGGGCCTCGCCGGCATCAATAAGCTCTTGAAATAAGGACGAGGTGAGCAATGTTAGCTTTTGCCGCGAAGGATGGAGCCTGACCGGCTTCGCTGCAGTAGCGCCGCTCAAGCATGTCAATCATGATGGCGGCAGCACGATCTGGTTCCGGATCTTCGGGCCCATAGTTCTCCGGCTCAAAGTGTTCCGAAAGACGACGTCTGCATCTCTCGACTTTGTGTTTTGCGCGAAACTTGGCGGTAGTAGCCATCCGCATCATCGATCTCGTCGAACCGGATGATACTTTGCGGTTTCGCCCGGAGGGTGTGAACGTCGATGCCTTGGCGTGTCTGCAAGATCTTGAGGATCGTCCGTTCGAAAGCAGCCGCCGCAGATTCAGCGCAGCCGCGCCACGTGCTGTAACACGGCTCAGGTGATCAATGATCAATCCGGCAACCATGCGCGGCTCCGAGGCCAGCAGTGGGTCGCCGTAGTAGCTGTCCTCGGCCCCCATTGACGTCAGCAACTTGAACCCGCCGACTTGGGTCAACGACAGCGGCATCGCTCCGACCAAGAAATCGCCACGCCACACGACGACTACGTAGACGCCACCACGGTGTTCCGCAGACTGGTATCAGTCCAGCGCACAGGTCGGGCCAGTGAACGCAAGCTGCTTCGTTGTCTGAACGAGGTAGCGCCCCGGCTGCTCGTAGCTCAACATGTCGCCAAGTCGCCGTTGGCGCCACTCGCCGGTGAAGCCGGGGAGGCGGGTCTTGCTAGTCAAGAGCTGCTGCATCATGCCCTGCTTGAT